>JAQGKJ010000689.1 GCA_028290165.1 Bradyrhizobium sp.
AGATCGCCATGATCAAGGTGGCGGCGCCCAACATGGCGCTGAAAATCATCGACAACGCCATCCAGGCCTACGGCGCCGCCGGCGTCTCCGACGATGCCGGGCTCGCCCGGGACTATGCCTCGATGCGCACCATGCGGCTGGCCGACGGTCCGGACGAGGTCCATAACCGCGCCATTGCCAGACTTGAACTTCGGAAGTATGCAAACGCTCCCACTACGCATTAACGGGAGCCCAAAAATGGCGCTCCCCAAGAAACAAGAGGGAGCGTCATCGTGGCCGAGGGCGTCAGGAAAGACGAGGAATTTTCGGGCACCAAGCCAGTCGAGGAGCGCCATCGAATCGATGAGTTACGCCTCGACGGCTGGATGCGCGAAAACGTCGAAGACTATGCGGGACCGCTGACCGTCCTGCAGTTCAAGTGCGGCCATTCAAACCCGACCTACCGGCTCGATTCGCCCGCGCGTTCCTATGTGATGCGCCGCAAGCCGTTCGGTAAATTGCTGCCGTCGGCGCACGCGGTCGACCGCGAATTCCGCGTCATCGCCGCGCTCAGCAAGCAGGGATTTCCGGTCGCCAAGGCCTATGCGCTGTGCACCGACGACGCCGTGATCGGGGCAGCCTTCTACATCATGTCGATGGAAGAGGGCCGGGTGTTCTGGGATCCGACACTTCCAAGCGAGTCGCCGGAGGCGCGTCGCCAGATTTTCGCCAGCAAGATCGAGACGCTCGCCCGGCTGCATACCTACGATCCGCAAACCATCGGGCTCGGCGATTTCGGCAAGCCGGGAAATTATTTCGCGCGTCAGGTCGATCGCTGGACCAAGCAGTATCGGGCGTCCGAAACCCAGCACATTCCCGAAGTCGAAAAACTGATCGAGTGGCTGCCGCGCACTATGCCTCAGCAGGAGCGGGTTTCCATCGTTCACGGCGACTATCGCCTCGACAACATGATCTTTCACCCGACCGAACCCCGCGTGCGGGCGGTGCTGGATTGGGAGTTGTCGACGCTCGGCGATCCGATGGCGGACTTCACCTATCTCCTGATGCAATGGACCATGCCCGGCCTCGCCAACGCCGACCTGAAGGGGCTCAATATTCCGAGCATGGAACAGGCCGCGGAAATCTATTGCAACGTCACCGGCAGCGCCGTTCCCGACCTGAACTGGTATTTTTCCTACAATCTGTTCCGGCTCGCCGGAATTACGCAAGGCATCGCCGGACGTATCCGCGATGGCACCGCCGCCAGCGCCAAGGCCATGGAATCGGCAAAACGCACGGTGCCGCTGGCGAAGGCGTCGTGGGAGTATGCGCAGAAGGCCGGGGCGGAGTAGGGGACATCGTCATTGCTGTGCGCAAGCGACGAAGCAATCCAATCTACCTTGCGTTCTGGATTGCTTCGCGGAGCCTGTCATTGCGCGCGCATTCGCGCGACCCGTTGGCTCGCAATGACCTGCGGATTGTTGACACATTCACCGTCATGCCGGGCCTTGTGCCGGGCATCCACGTCTTGCTTTCTTTTCTGCGCGAAGAAGACGTGGATGGCCGGGTCAAGCCCGGCCATGACGAATGAGGCCGTGAGGCGATTCGCCTAAATCGGCTTCCCCGCATACGGCATCGATGCGGTGAGGCCGCCGTCGACCGGGATCGCCTGTCCGTTGACGTAGGACGCCTCATCGCTGGCGAGAAAAAGTCCCATCGCCGCCAATTCATGCGGCTGTCCGGCGCGCTTCAAGGGATTGAGTTGGCCGATCTTGTGATCGGTGCCGCGCTCCTTCGCGTTGTCGAAGATCGGTTTGGTCATGCCGGTCTCGATCAGGCCGGGGCATACCGCATTGATCCGCACGCCAGTGCCCGACAGCGAATAGGCGGTTGTTTGCACCAGGCTGATGACGCCGGCCTTGCTCGCCGCATAGGGATGACCGCTGGCGCCGGATTTCAGGCCCGCGACCGACGCGGTGCAGACGATCGCGCCGGACTTTTGCCTGATCATGTGCGGCATCGAATATTTGATCGCGAGGAACGGGCCGATCAGGTTAATGCGCAGGATTTCCTGCCAGTGTTCCACGGTCTGGTCGGCGAGCGGCACCAGCCCGCCGCTGATGCCGGCATTGGCCCAGATCGCATCCAGCCGGCCGTAAGCCGAGAGCGCCTTGTCGACGAAGGCGATCACGTCTTTTTCCGAACCGGCATCCGCCATCACGGCCTCCGCGGTGCCGCCGGCCTTGCGCACCTGCTCGACGGTTTCCTTGACGCCCTCGGTACGGTCGACCGCGATCAGTTTTGCGCCCTCTTTGGTGAACAAGAGCGACGCTGCGCGGCCGATGCCGCTGCCGGCGCCGGTGATGATGACGGATTTGCCTTCGAGGCGGCCCATGAGTTTCTCCCTTGCGGTGTTATGCGTGTCGGCGCTTGCCGACGTGCGGAATTTCAAACAAGATTTCAATCGACAACGTCACTAGAGACCTTCCGCGTTCTGACGTACAGCGACATCAAACAGTATTGAAGGGTGCTCGCGATGTCCAATCCAGCCAAGCCATCCGCTCCGCCGCATGTCGCGCCGTCAGGCGTG
>JAQGKJ010000737.1 GCA_028290165.1 Bradyrhizobium sp.
CCGGAGTTTGCGAGCGCGACAGAGACTTCGATCACAGCGGGCTGGTCCCGGTAGTGGAATTTCTGGACTGGAATGCGTTCGGCCAAGAACCACGGGCCTACCTGAAGAACATCGGCCCAATGGCGCATGGCAGCCTCGATGTCCTTCACCACAAAACCAAGTTGACGGATCTCTCCGAAAAGGCGGCTCATTTATTTTTCCTCCCATCACGGTTCGCGGTCGATTAGTATATGACATAATATATCTATTAGTATATATTCGATGATATTTCAATAGGGGCTATTGGTGGGGACTATCGACAGGAGACAAATATGAGCGAAGCGGTTTCCCTGACCGAATCAGCTTATGCGGAAATAAAAGGGCTGATCCTGCATGGCGCATTCACGCCGAATGCGCAGGTGGATGAGAAGGCACTGACCACCCGGCTCGGCATGAGTCGGACGCCGATTCGCGAGGCGTTGTTACGTCTAGAGCAGGAAGGACTGGTCGAGATTCAGCCGCGGCGAGGAATTGTAGTGCGCGCTCTGTCCAGCGGCGACATGCGCGAGATCTATCAGGCGGTAACGGGCTTGGAGGTAATGGCCGTTTTTCTAATTACCGAAAGTCGCTTGACGCGTAACATGTTGAAACCCCTGTTCGCCGCGCTTAAGCGCATGGATGAGGCAACCCGAGCGTCCGACCTCGAAATCTGGGGCGAGGCGGACGAAGCGTTCCATCGGGGATTGCTCCTGCTTTGCGGCAACAGCCGGATTCGCCGCGTCGGGGTACAGTTTCGCGAACTGGCCCAGCGTGCGCATTTCGTGGCGATGCGTCTGCAACCGATCAGCTACCTCGCACAGTCGGCCACGGCGCATCGGGAACTGGTCGACCTGATCCTTGCCGGTGAACCCGACAAGGCGGCTGCGGCACATTTTCGTCAGCGGCGGCGCGGCGAGGAAATGTTGGTGAATGCCGTCGTCAAGTTTCGGTTGGCGGCACTTTAGCGGGCTTATCCCAGGTTGGCCTTAACCGCATCCACCACTTCCCGGGTCGATGCGTTTCCGCCGATATCTCGGGTGAGGGCCTTGCCCAGCTTGAGCGCGCGAGCGACGCCGGATTCGATAGCTCGGCCGGCCGCCGATAGATCCGGGTCGCCATGCTGGTCGCCCAGCCAAAGCAGCATGCTTGCCGCTGAAAGGATGGTTCCGTAGGGATTCGCAATCCCTTGGCCTGCGATTGTCGGCGCCGAACCGTGCGCCGCCTGGAACAGCCCGTGTGAATCGCCGGTTTCTGCTGATGGCGACATGCCCATGCTCCCGACCGTCGCGGCGGCGAGATCGGAAATGATGTCGCCGAACATGTTCTCAGCGACGATTATATCGTAGTGCTCCGGGCGCTCGATCAGGTGCACCGTCATCGCGTCGGCGTAGCAGTGCTCGGCCTCGATGTCGGGATATTCAGAAGCAACTTCGTCAAAGACGCGGCGAAAGAAAGCATAACTGCGCAGCACGTTCGATTTGTCGCAGCACGTCACGCGGCGCTTACCGTCCGATGGCGCACCGTTTCGCTTGCGAGCGAGCTCGAAAGCAGTCCGTGCGATCCGCTCTGTGCCTTTGCGGGTAATAATCAGCGCATCTGTTGCGACTTCATTTCGCAGCACGATGCCGTTGCCGCGGGAGGCGTACAAGCCTTCGGTATTTTCGCGAATGATAACGTAATCGATATCGCCGGGCTGCTTACCCGTGAGGCGGGAGGACGTGCCGGAGAATAGCCGAATCGGTCGGATATTGGCGTAGAGGTCCAGACGGAAACGCGTCTGCAAGCCAAAGTCGAGGCCAGCCTCGGTGCCGTCCGGGTAGTTTACACCCGGCAGGCCAGCGGCGCCATGCAGGATGGCGTCAGCACGGCGGCATCCTTCAAAAGACTCCGGTGGATACGCAATGCCGGTTCTACGAAAATGCTCCGCGCCCGCTTCGTATTCGACGAAATTGAGCACCTGTTTGTTTCCAAGGCTGGCTTGAACCACGTCGATTGCGGCCTGGCAAACTTCGGGTCCGATTCCGTCGCCATGAACAACGGCGATTTCGTAATTTCGCATTCATCACCTCTTCAGCCAAAAATCATCTTGCTGGCTTAAACTAATATATCTATAAATATATCTCTGGGGAGTCAATCCGTTATGACTCGCTGAACATTTTGCGTGAGGCCGCAATGAAAATCGTAGACCCGCACCATCATCTTTGGGATCTGCAATCAAATTACTACCCGTGGCTCACAGACCACATCACGCGGCGTGTCTGCGGCGATTACGCGGCCATCCGTCATAACTACCTCATAAGCGATTTCCGCCGCGACATCGATGGACTGGACGTGGTGGCCTCGGTCCATATCCAGGCAGAGCACGATCCGCGCGATCCAGTTCGTGAGACGCGGTGGCTGCAATCCATCGCGGACGATCGCGACAAATCGGCGGGGTTTCCGCACGGCATCGTTGCTTACGCCGACCTTTCCGCCCCCGACGTCGAACGGACGCTGGAAGCGCATCGCTGTTTCGCCAATACGCGCGGAATCCGGCAGTCGCTGAACGGCATCCTGAACGATCCCAGCACCAACAAAGATCTGCTGCGAGATCCGATATGGCGCTCCAATTTGGCGCTGGTTGGACGCTTAGGAATTTCGTTCGATCTACAGCTCTATCCGCAGCAGGTGGCAATCGCGCTGCCGCTGCTACGCGTCAATACCGACATGCAGTTTATTCTCTGCCACACCGGCCTGCCGGCGGATCAGTCGCCAGAGGGTGCCGCAAAGTGGCGGTCCGCAATGCGGGAACTCGCGCTGTGCGGAAACCTTGCCGTCAAGATATCCGGGTTTGGGATGTTCGACCGAACGTGGACGCGCGAAAGCATCCGGCCGTTCGTAAGGGAAGCAATCGAAATATTCGGTACCGAGCGCTGCATGTTTGCTAGTAACTTCCCGGTCGATGGGATGGCAGCGGGCTATCGCGACATCTGGAGTGCTTTCGACAACATCACCTCCGACTTCTCACCGTTCGAACGCAATGCGCTGTTTTGCCAAAATGCCTGCCGGTTCTACAGACTGTCTTTTTCGGAAAATCCAGCTGATGATTGACAAGCTAGACAACGGGGACGTCAACGCGCGGAAGGGTTATAAGCGCGCAGTTGTGCCTGTCGGAAATCAAACTCGCACATACAGGTGATGAAGTCCGCCAAGAAATGGCATAGGCAAAATGCGACCAACGGCATGTACTGTTCGCGGCGACGGCGCGTCCTTATTGACTGAAAGGTGCGTGCGAACCGAATTATAGTAGGTCGCGTAAGATCGCAGCAGATGGCGAAGATGCCGCTC
>JAQGKJ010000739.1 GCA_028290165.1 Bradyrhizobium sp.
GCGAAACGCTTCACCATGCACATGACGCGCGCCAGATGATAGAAGCCGTAAAATTTTCCAAGCGCGAACCAGCAGTCGCGAAGAACAAGTAGTCGCTTTCGCCGAATCGCAAGACCTTTCCGGGAGAGATCGCCATGGACTACGCGCTCAGCGAGGAGCAGAAGGCGTTTCAGGCGACCGCCGGGCGATTCGCGATGCAAAAACTCGCTCCCCATTATCCGAGGCGGGCGAAGGAAGATCGGATCGACCGGGCACTCCTAAAGGAAATGGGCAGCCTCGGCCTGATCGGCGTTGACCTGCCGGAAAAGTATGGCGGCCTTGGCGCGACCAGCGCCACGTCGGGCGTCATCATCGAGCAGATCGCCTATGGCGATTTCAATGCCAGCTACGTTCAACTGCTGGCTTCGCTGATGGGCGGTATGGTCGCCCAGCACGCATCGCCCGACATCGCGCAGCAATGGCTGCCCCGGGTTATCAGAGGCGAAGCCATCATCGGCCTTGGCTTGACCGAGCCGCGCGGCGGCTCTGATGCTGCCAACCTTACGCTACGTGCCGAGAAGTTCGGCAACGGCTATCGGCTCAACGGCGAAAAGACCTCGATGAGCTTTGCGGATCAGTGCGACGCCGCGGTCATCTTCGCTCGCACCGGCAGCCTCGAGGATGGCGCACGCGGCGTCAGCGCCTTCTTTGTCGATCTCAATCAAAATGGGATCACGCGAACGCATTTCGACGACATTGGCACCAGACCGGTCGGTCGCGGCTCGGTGTTCTTTGACGACGTCTTCATTCCCGCGGAATGCCTGATGGCTGAGGAGAACAAGGGTTTCTCCAAGATCATGTCCGGCTTCGACTACAGCCGCGCCCTGATCGGCCTCGAATGCATCGGACCGGCGCAGGCCTCGGTCGATGAAGCATGGCAATACACCACCGGCCGGATCGCCTTCGGGCGGCCGATCGCACAGTTTCAGGGCGTGAGCTTTCCGCTCGCGGAAGCCGAAACCCAGCTCACCATGATGCGGCAGCTCTGCTACTACACGCTTTCGCTGCGCGACCGCGGGGTTGCCCACACCGCGGAAGCCGCGATGTGCAAATGGTATGTGCCAAAGGTCACCTGCGAGATCATCCACCAGTGCCTGCTCACCCACGGCCATTACGGCTACACCACGGACCTGCCGTTCCATCAGCGCCATGTCGACGTGATGGGACTGCAAATCGGCGACGGCACCGCGCAGATCCAGAAGCTGGTGATCGCCCGCGAGAAGGTCGGGCGCGTCGCCATTCAGTACGCCAAACAGCCTGCCGGATCAAATACCGCTTCCGAATGAGCGCTGGCCGTTCCGAGTTACGTCTTATCGCTCCCCGCTGAAGGCGGGGTCGCTGACGGATATGCGGTGGATGCTGGACTGCCACAGTTTGGGATAGGTGACGCGAAATTCCCGCAGCAACTGTCCAATCGGTGGATCGGCGAACCAGCCGCGATCCCTGACATATTCCATATGACGTTGGCTGTTGGTGTCGAATTCGTGGAATAGCGCGTCGCTTTTGCCGTCGAAGATCAGCTGCCTGACGCCGAATCGTTCGCACAGCTCTGTGTTGAACGCGGGCGTGACCTTGAAAAGGTTGCCATCGAGCCAAAGCGCGACGTAGCCATGGTAGATGAACACGTCGGTTCTCATCAGGTCCGCAAGCTTCGGCGAATTCAAATGGTTGCGGACATCGGCGAATCCGACCGCTGCCGGAATTCCAGCAGCGCGTAGCGCAGCAGTTAACAGGATCGCCTTGGGCACGCAGTAGTTCGACGGTTTGCCGGCGATCCGGCTAGCACGATACTCGTCCTCGACGGTGCCGATATCGAAGGGATTATATTTGATTCGATCGCGCACGGCCTCGAACAGACAGATCGCCTTGTCAGTTGCCGACAGATCGGGCGTGTTGTCCAGGCTGCGCGAGACGAACTCGCGGACCTCGGATGAAGTGCTATCGACAAACGCTGTCGACACAAGAAACTCGGGAAGACAGGCGTTCGGCTTCATTCCCTTCCCCGGTGCTGATGAACCGTTGCTTATCTAACAAATGTTAGATTTGAAAGATAGCTGCTCCCATTGACCAAAATCGTCTGGAAGCGGTAACTTCCATGCGGTTCCTCTCTTCTCGGCCCTTCAAGAGACAGCACCCAGATTCGTCCATGGAAGTTACGACGCAATATGTTTGGACACCGCCGCCGGATCTGGTGGCGCAAAGCAATCTAACGGCGTTCCTTCGAGTGACCGGCCAGCAGGATTATGACGATCTTGCGTCGAACGCGGAGGCCAATCCTGTATGGCTGATGGAAGAGGTTTTCAAATTCTGTGACGTCAGGTTCTACCGGCACTATGACACCATGCTTGATCTCGCGCACGGTCAGCCGTGGGCGCGCTGGTGCGTCGGTGGCACTACCAACATTGTCTTGAATTGCATAGACAGACATCGCGGAACAGCGGTGTGGGACCAGACATTTTTGGTTTGGGAGGGCGAAGACAAGCGCGAACGACGCTCGCTGACGTACGGTGAATTCGACCGCGAAGTCAGTCGGCTGGCGCAGGGCCTAAGCGATCTCGGCATTGTCCGGCGTGACATCGTAGCGATCTACATGCCCAATCTGCCGGAGACCTTCATCGCCTTCTTCGCCGCATTGAAGCTGGGCGCAATTGTGATGCCGCTATTCTCGGGGTTCGGTCCGAGTCCGATCCGGTCCCGCCTCAACCATGGCGAGGCCAAGACCGTGATCACCGCGAGCGGGACGTGGCGGCGCGGCGTGGCGACACCACTCAAATCGGTACTCGACGTGGCACTCGAGGCCTCGCCAACAGTGCAACACGTGATCGTGGTCGATCGCGAGGGCCTCGACATCGAAACGCCGATGCACGAGGGCCGCGACCGCTGGTGGAGCGATCTCGTTGCCGGCAAGGATGGAGCAACCGCAACCGCAGAGATGCAGGCGGAAGACCCGGCGATCTTGCTCTATACGTCGGGCACGACGGGCGAGCCAAAGGGATGCATCTGGACCCACATCGGTTTTATCGGTTCGATGGTCACCCGCGACATCATCATATGCGGAGATTTTAAACCGTCGGACCGTTTCTTCTTCTTCAGCGACATGGGCTGGATGGTGGGCGCGATGTGCGCCTGTATTCCGAGTTTCGCCGGTGGCAGCCTGCTGATCGCGGAAGGGACGCCGGATTATCCGGACACCGGACGATTTTGGCGGCTGATTGCGGATCATCGGGTGACCTACCTCGGCATATCGCCGACGATCGTTCGCAGCCTGATGCGCCATGGGCTGGAGGTCGAAAACTACGATCTTTCCAGCCTGCGGATCACCGCATCTGGCGGTGAGGCATGGACCGCAACACCATGGCTGTGGTTCTTCGAGCATGTCTGCAAGAAGAAAATCGCTATTATCAATATTTCAGGCGGAACCGAGGTTGGGGGGTGCCTCTTCACGGGCACGCCCAACCACCCGATGAACCCTTGTTCGTTCTCGCGGCCCGCGCTTGGCGTCGGCGTCGACATTGTCGATATGACGGGAGAGCGTGTGCCCGCCGGCACCGTCGGCGAACTGGTGCTGCGGCATTCGTCGATCGGCCTGACCAAGAGCCTGTGGAGGGCCGATGCGCGCTACATCGAGAGTTACTGGAGCACGCTCCCCGGCCTGTGGCTACACGGCGACTTTGCGATGCACGGCGATGACGGGCTCTATTACATTCTCGGCCGCTCCGATGACACCATCAAGATCTCCGGCAAGCGCACCGGGCCTGCCGAGCTCGAGGGTATCCTGATTGCGACCGGCAAGGTTGCGGAAGCCGCCGTGTTCGGCATTCCTCATCCGGTGAAAGGCTCGGCTATTGTCTGCGCCTGTGTGCCGATGCCGAATGTCGAGGGACAAACCGGCCTTGCAGGTGAGCTCTCGTCCGCGATCGTCGCAGGAATGGGGGCGTCGTATCGTCCCGAAACCGTCATATTTGTCGACGACCTGCCGCGCACCCGCAATCTGAAGATCATGCGGCGGGTACTGCGAGCGGTGTTCGAACACAAGGACCCCGGCGATCTGTCCGCGCTTGCAAATCCCGAAGCCGTCGAACAGTTCCGAGAGAAACTCCGCGTCACCTGAGTCGGGCGACCCCGCCCTTCCCGGGTGTTTTATCGCTTCTCCCGGCGACCGTCAGATAGGGCAATCCGGGGGGAACACCGGCTTGCGCTTCTCGACATGCGAGGCAAGACCCTCGCGCGCCTCCGCGCCCGTGAAGCCGAGAATCTCAAGCGCGGTCGAGGTATCGAACAGCGGCCCGTTCACCCGCAGCCAGTTGTTCAACGCGTATTTGGTCCAGCGGATCGCGCTTTGCGCGCCATTCGCGAGATCCTCGGCCGTCTCGAGGGCGACCTTTTGCAAATCCGCGTCTTCCACGCACAGCGAGACAAGCCCGATCCGTTCGGCTTCCGTGCCGGACAGCGGCTTGCAGGTGAGCAAATAGTACTTTGCCTTGGCAAGCCCGCAGAGCAGCGGCCAGATGATGCAGGCAACATCGCCCGCCGCGACGCCAAGGCGTGTATGACCATCGACAATGCGCGCCGACTTTCCGCAAATCGATACGTCGGCGAGGATGCCGACGACGAGGCCGGCGCCGACCGCAACGCCGTTGATGGCCGAGATGATCGGCTTGTTGCAGTTGATAACGTTGTAGACGAGGTCCTTGGCCTCCTTCCAGGTCGCCATGCGCGCCACCGGATTGTCGAGAATGCTTTTGATCAATTCGAAGTCGCCGCCGGCGGAAAACGCCTTGCCGGCCCCGGTCACGATGATG
>JAQGKJ010000763.1 GCA_028290165.1 Bradyrhizobium sp.
ACACCCGCAAGGGCGAGCAGCACAAGCCGGAATTCCTGGCGATCAATCCGAACGCCAAGCTGCCGGCCATCGTCGATGGTGATGCGGTGGTGTTCGATTCCAGCGCGATCCTGCTCTACCTCGCCGAGAAGACCGGCAAGTTCCTGCCGCCCAACACGTCCAAGAGCCGCGCCCAATTGCTGTCATGGCTGATGTTCGTCGCTACCGGCGTCGGGCCGTATTCGGGCCAGGCGGTGCATTTCAAGACTGTGGCGCCGAAGGAGCTGGAATACGCGCACAACCGCTACCAGTACGAAGCAAACCGCCACTACAAGATCCTCGACGATCATCTCGCCAAAAGCCGCTACATGGTCGGCGATACCTATACGATCGTCGATATGGCATTCTGGGGCTGGGCACGGCTCGCGCCGTTCGTGCTCGGCGAGGAAGCCTGCGCCAAATATGGCAACGTCAAGCGGCTGGTCGACGAAGTGTCGGCGCGCCCTGCCGCGCCGCGGGCGATCGCGCTGAAGGACAAGTTCACCTTCAAGACCGAGATGGACGACGAGGCGCGCAACTTCATGTTCGGCCACCTCAAGACCAAGGCGGCGTGACCGTCGCATCCACATTCGTCATTCCGGGACACGCGGCTCGCGTGGACCCGGAATGACGGTTAAGCGCCTCAACCCGCGGCACGCCTTTCCGCTTCAGGAAACCGCCCCAGCGCCCTTTCGGTCAGCACCGAGTCGCAATATTCCCTGACCTCCTTGATCTTGCCGTTCTCGAGCCGGAACACCAGACAATAGTCATTGTCGTAGCGCACCCCCGTCCTGGTGACGTTATCGCCCCGCGCCTCGACTACGACGCAGTCGCCGTCGGCGATGAAGCGATGTGCGATCGTCCGCGCCCGCTCGGCCAATAGCGAACGGACGTGGTCGTGCAGATCGTTCAGAATCGATTCCTTGCCGGTGAAGGTGCGCGACCACGAATACTGCCCGGTCACCACCCATTTCGCGTCGTCGGCGACGCTGGCGACGAACAGTCCGCGATCGCGCGCCGCGGGATCGGGGTTTCCCGCGCTGGCGAAAATCTCTTGCATCAGTTGCTTGTTGGCTGCGGCGCTCATGGCGGCATCTCCGTTGGTTAGGTGATCGCCGATCATCGTCGCGCCAACGACATTCTTCCAATCGATAGTCGATATGATATATATTCTGCATATGAATTTAGCCGCGCTCGATCTTAATCTCCTGGTCGCGCTTGACGCGCTGCTGCTGGAAGCCAATGTCAGCCGCGCCGCGATGCGGATCGGCCTGTCGCAGCCGGCCGCGAGCCATGCGCTGCAGCGGCTGCGCGAGGTGCTCGGGGATCCCCTGCTGGTTCGCGTCGGCGCGCGGATGGAATTGACGCCGCGGGCGATAGGACTGCGAGGGCCGCTGGCGCAGGCGCTGGACCAGGTGCGCGGGCTTTTTATCCCAGACGATTTCGATGCCTTGAGCAGCGAACGGCAGTTTCGGCTGATGATGCCCGATCTCGCGGTGGAGCTGCTGGTGCCGCCGCTGATGGAGAAGATCGCGCAGGCAGCGCCGAACGTCCGGCTCGACATCGTGCCCTGGCGCGGGCCCGCGATCTTCACCGCGGAATTCGCGCGCACCATCGATCTCGTGATCTCAATCGGCAACGCCTTCAGGGGATTTCACCGCCAGCTGCTCTATACCGATCGCGACGCGCTGGCGGTGCGGCGCGGCCATCCCGTCGGTACAAAACTCGGCCGGCGCGATGTTTTCCTCAACGCGCGGCACGTCGCCGTCGTCATTCGCGGCCAGAACATCGACCTGATCGACGACTGGTTGCGCACCAAAGGGATCGAACGGCGGATTGCGCTGGTGGTGCCCGGCTATATCGAGGCGCTGCATATCGTGGCGCGCACCGACCTTGTGGCCTTCGTTCCAGGGCGGCTGATATCGGCGCTGGCAAAACCATTGTCGCTGGTGGCGGTTACCCCGCCGCTCGACCCCGGCATCGACGAGCAATACATGTTCTATCCGACGCGGGCGCAGTTCGATCCCGGCTCGATCTGGCTGCGCAAGCTGATGCTGGAGACCGGGCGCGGGCTTGATCGGTCGAAGCGCCGTGCGGATTAGGACCGACCGACAACCTCATGCCGAATTTCTTTTGCATGAATGGTTGCGCGGGCACGAACATTCCGATCCATTTGACGGCCGCGGACCTGTCTGGGAGAGTTGCGTCATGTTCCAACTGATCAGCCTGGAAAAGATCGGCTTTGTCGCGCGCATCACGCTGACGCGCCCCGAGCGCACCAATGCCATGAACGCGGCAATGCTGACCGAGATCGCGCAGGCAATGGACGCGATCGAGCGGGACGACGACGTCCGCGCCGTGATCGTGCGAGGTACCGGTAACGCGTTCTCTTCAGGCTTCGATCTCAGGGAGCAAATGGATCGGCGGCCGACGGGCATAGAAGCGTGGCGTCCCATTTTGCGAAAGGATTTTGATGTCCCGATGCGGTTTTGGCATTGTCCAAAGCCGACGATCGCCGCGGTGCGCGGCGCCTGTCTGGCCGGAGCTTGCGAGCTTGCGCTGGCATGCGACCTGACCATCGCATCGCCCGATGCTTTTTTCGGCGAGCCCGAGCTGAAATTCGGCGCCGGCATCGTTGTCATGATCCTGCCCTGGATCGTCGGCCCCAAGATCGCAAAAGAAATTATCCTGACCGGCGAAGACAGGATCAGCGCACAACGCGCTCGGGAAATAGGAATGATCAACCGGATCGTGCCGACCGAGGCGCTCGATGACGTGGCGCTGGAGATCGCTCGAAACATGGCCGTCATTGACCCGAACCTCGTCAAGGAAACCAAGCGCGCGATCAACCGGTCGATCGAGGCCCGCGGGATGCTCGGCGCGCTCGAACAGGCCCTGGAGATCGATCTCCTGATCGAGGGGCAGGGATCCCCCGATAAAGCCGCGTTCATGGACCTTGCACGCAAGGAAGGGTTGAAAGCAGCGCTGGCCTGGCGTGACGGCCGCTTTTCGAGAAACCCAAAGTGATCGGCGCGCTGGCACAAAATCTGGAACGGGCGCTCACCGCATCCGGCAGCGATTTGCGCGACGCGACCGGAGCGAGGTGGTCTGCGGCGGATCTGATTACCCACGCGCATCAGGTTGCCGCCCTGCTGAGGCAAGCGAATATCCAACGTCACGAGCCGGTCCATTTGCAGATCGACAACAAGCCGGCCGATATCGGGTCGATGCTGGGAATCTGGCTCGCCGAGGCGGTCGCCGTCCCTGTTCACGCCGGAACCGTGCAAGCGACAAGACAGGCGCTGGCGACAAGGACCGGCGCACGATTTTTCTTCAACGGCGGCGAGCTGGAGAAACTCGGCGACCGCGCCCCCGCTCCCCGACCTCTGCTAAGCGGCGCCGCGCTCGTCATCTTCACGTCGGGCACGACCGGTTCGCCGAAAGGCGTCGTCATCGGCCATGATGCGCTGGCAGGAAAGATCGAGGTGCTCAAACGGCTTCTTGCCTTGCGGGCCGATGACACTGTTCTGGTGCCACTTCAGCTCAACTTTATTTTCGGGCTATGGATATGTCTGCTCGCCATCGAGTGCAGATCGGAAATCATTCTCGTTCCACGATTTTCGGCGGATGCGGTGGGAAAATGCCTCGATGACGGCGTGACCGTATTCGGTGCGGTGCCGACCATGCTCAGGACGCTGCTTTCCGCGGTGGTGCCGCAAGCGCCGCGGCTTCGGATGATCCTGTCCGGCGGCGAAGTGATGACACCGGCCTTGAATGAAACCATTTCCGGCATTTGGCCTCACTCTGGAATTTTTGACCTCTATGGTTCAACCGAGACCGGATCGTGTGACTTCTGCCTTGGTCGCGAAGAACAGATCGCCGGCCGAGGTTCGATCGGACACCCGACGCGCGACGTGAAATTCAGAATCCGGAAAAGCGGCGGACTTCTTGCCCATGAGGGCGAGATTGGTGAACTGGAAATTGATTCGCCTTACGGCATGTTGGGATATCTTGATGATCCTGAGTTGACACGGACTTCGTTCAACGAAGGGTACTTTCGATCCGGCGATCTTGCCCGGATCCGCGCCGACAACCGAACCGAAATAGTCGGACGCGCCAAGGAAATCATCTCAAGAGGTGGCAACAAGATCTCGCCGCTCCAGATCGACAATCTCTTGTCTGCCCATCCGGATGTCGCGGTTGCGCTTTGCACCGGCGTCCCGGACGACCGTCTCGGCGAAAAGATCCAGGCGATGGTGGTCCTGAAGCCCGGAGCAATCCTCACTGAACCGGAGCTCTTGACGTGGGCGTCCGATAAAATCGAGCGTTTCAAACTGCCGGACGCAATCTATTTTTGCGACGCCATACCTGTCGGTAACACGGGCAAGGCCAGTCGTGCGGCGGTTCAGCAGTTCATTCTCGCCCGGACACGCAACATCGCTCACCCGTAGTTTTTCGGGCAGCCCTGGCTCGTTTCGCTCGACCCGCGGCGCGCCGCCCGCCATCAGGCAGGTGCGAGCTCTTCGTCCAGGACTTTGCGCACCGCCGGCCGCTCCGACATCCGATTGCGGTGCTCAATCACCTTCGGCAGCGTCGAAAGATCGACGCTGTCACCCTCCAGCCACTGCGCCAGCGTAAACAGATAGGGATCGCAGATGGTGTAGCTGTCGCCCATCACCCATGGTCCCCTGAGCATGTCGCGTTCGATCAGCGCAAAGCTCGCGCCGACGCTCTGCGGCACCTTGCGCTTCATATCCGCAAAAGAAGCCTCATCGGCCGCCCAGCGATAGCCGCGCCCTTTATGGGCGTGCGCGACATGCACCGTGGAGCAAAGATAGCTGTTGAAGGCCTGGACCTGCGCGAACGCATGGGGATCGCCGAGCGGCGCCAGTTTCGCCTGCGGAAAGCTCTGCGCAATAAAGGCCAGCATCGCCGGCGTCTCGGTCAGGACGCCGTGATCCGTGACCAGCGCGGGCACGCGCCCCTTAGGATTGATCGCGAGATATTCCGGGCTGTTCTGCTGGTTGCTTTTGAAATCGAGGCGCTCGGTCGTGTACGCGGCGCCTGCCTCCTGCAGAGCGATATGCGACGCGAGCGCGCAGGTACCCGGAGCATAGTAGAGCTTGAACATTTTGGTCCTCCTCGGAAAGCCGAACATTAATGGCGCGCGCTTCCGCCGTCCATCCCAAGTAAGCCGGCGATGGCCGGCCTTCGCTGTTGCCCACGGCCGCGCTCCCATGCCATCACCATGCCTGTCATCGAGGGCGTCATCATGACCGTTCTTATCGCCGGCGGCGGCATTGGCGGGCTGACGCTGGCGCTCAGCCTGCACCAGATCGGCGTTCCCGCCAAAGTGTTCGAGAGCGTCTCGGAGCTGAGGCCGCTCGGCGTCGGCATCAACGTGCTGCCGCATGCGGTGCGCGAGCTGATCGAGCTCGGGCTATTCGACCGGCTCGATGCGTCGGCGTACAGACAAAAGAGCTCGCGTATTTCTCCAAGCGCGGCAAGCCGATCTGGAGCGAGCCGCGCGGCCTCGAGGCTGGCTACAGATGGCCGCAATTTTCGATCCACCGCGGCACGCTGCAGCAGTTGCTGCTCGATGCCACGATCGAGCGGTTAGGTTCAGAGAATATTCTCACCAGCCATCATCTGACCGGTTGGACGGAAAGCGCTGACGGCGTCCGCGCCGACTTC
>JAQGKJ010000289.1 GCA_028290165.1 Bradyrhizobium sp.
CATGTCGAGCGGATGCATCTCCCCGACCCGACGCCGGACAACCATGTGGAAACGCGCTTTCGGGCGGACGGCGATGGCACGTTGATGACGATGCGAATGACGCTGCCCGACGCCGAAACCCGCGCCCGAATGCTCGCGTCCGGCATGGAACACGGCATGGAAGCGAGTTACGCCCGCCTCGAAGGCATGATCTAGCTCGTCCTATCGTCGACCTTCCGCCGATGGCGCGGTGCGAGCGCGTTTGATCCCGACCGCAGCCTTCTGCATCGCCTCACAGAATGAAATCGCTGGCGTGCAGGGCCGCGACCGAGGCGCCGACGGACAATTTCCAGGTGTTTCTCAAGCCACGCTGCGATCCGGCGGTCGCAGCCTTCGCGCCGACGATGTGGCGGGCGAGCTGTTGCTGATGTCGCAAAACGGCGATGCCTGGCGCTTCGAGGCCGACGACAACGCGCAGTGGCGGCGCGTGCCTGACGCCGCCGATCCGCTGATCATGCTGCGGCAATGATTCTGCGGAACGAGTGCAGGCCTGACCCCGGCTATCCCGATGTCGGCGTCGATGGCCGTGTCGAGCGATTTTTTGCAAAAACCATGTCGATCCACCCGGGTCTGGTTTGTCGTCTTGCTTAGGGAGTTCGCCAGGATTTTGTAACAGCCGCTATTCAGTCCAAGTGTGATTGGTCCGCAACAGTCATGGCTTGAGTTCGATGCTATCTTCGCGTGCCGACTGCGCGATCGCGCCTCTGGGGGCGACAAAAATACAGGTGAGCGGCCCGAATTCGCGAGGCCCCGATCTCTGGCTCTATGGCACGGGCGGCCTCGCCTGGACGCGCTTCGAGCAGACGGTGATGAACCAGAATTTGAACGGCACAACAATCACCACGACGCCGAGCTGGCGGTTCGGATGGGTCGCGGGCGCTGGCGGCGAGCTGCGGCTCTGGAACAGCAACTGGCTGGCCCGCCTCGAATATCTGCATTACGACTTCGGCGATTCAGGCAGCGCCTTCCAGGGCTTCAACACCACCCAGTTTGGCCTGGAGACCGATACCCTGATGACGTCGCGCCATCTGACGGCCGACGTCGTCCGCGCGGGGTCTCGACTACAAGTTCGAATGACGGCGGCGTCCGGGATTCCCTGGCTGGGGTTCCCGGGGCGACTCTTATTTCTTTTAAAACCCCTGTCGATTGACCGCGACCTCGTTCGTCGTCCCAAATAGCGAGATAATCTTGCGGCAATGATTGCCGCGGCTCGCCTCAATGGGAGATTTACGATGCGCTTCATGTATGTCGTCACCTCACCCCAGCCCATTAAAGGTCCGACGCCGGCCCTGATGGAGGCGATGGGCAAGCTCGCCGACCGGGAGATCAAGGCCGGCCGCATGGTGGACAGTGGCGGACTGCTGCCGGTCGCGATGGGCGCACAGGTGAAGATCACCGACGGCAAGCTCAGCGTGGTTGACGGTCCGTTCGTGGAGACCAAGGAACTGATCGGCGGCTACGCGATCTTCGAACTGCGCGACAAGGAAGAGGCGGTGGCCGCGGCGGTCGAATTCATGCAACTCCACAAGGATCATATGCCGGGCTGGGAAGGCACATGCGAAGTCCGCCTGTTTGCGACGCCGGATATGGAAGCGGCGTGCCAGGTCGACACCCGGGCCGCCTCTTGAGACGCGGGCCTTGTGGGTGCCATCGGCGGCGATGACGGCCGCCGACCTCCAGCGCGCGATCCTCGCCACCTGGCGCATCGAACAGCCCAGGCTGATCACGAGTCTTGCGCGAATGCTGCGGGATGTGTCGCTGGCGGAGGACATGACGCAGGAAGCCTTGCTGGCAGCGATTGAGCATTGGCCCACGACCGGCATTCCCGAAAAACCCGGCGCGTGGCTGATGGCGATTGCAAAACGCCGGGCGCTGGATCACTTGCGCCGCAGTCGGATGCTCGCGCGCAAGCACACCATGATCGCGATCGACATGGAGCAGGAGCAGCAGGCCATGCCCGATTTCGATGCCGCGCTCGACGACGACATCGGCGATGAGCTGCTGCGGCTGATCTTCACCGCCTGTCATCCGCTGCTGCCGCGGGAGGCCCGCGCCGCATTGGCGCTGCGCATGATCTGCGGCCTCACCACCGAGGAGATCGCGCGCGCCTTCCTGCTGCCGGACACCACCATCGCCCAACGCATCGTGCGCGCCAAGCGCACGCTTTCGCAATCGGGGCTGACCTACGAAACCCCGCGCGGAGAGGAGCTTTCCGAGCGGCTCGCATCCGTGCTGGAGGTGGTCTATCTGATCTTCAACGAAGGCTACACCGCGGCGCGCGGCGAAGATTGGCTGCGGCCGCAGCTCTGCCATGACGCGCTTCGCATCGGCCGCGTGCTCACCTCGATCGCGCCGCGCGAGCCCGAAGTCCATGGACTGCTGGCATTGATGGAGCTGAACGCTTCCCGCATCGCGGCGCGCACTGACGCCGCCGGCGAGCCGATATTGTTGCTGGAGCAGAACCGCGCGCTGTGGGACCAGCTGCAGATCCGGCGCGGCATGCTGGCGCTGGCACGGGCGCGCGCGCTTGACGGAGCCAGGGGCTTTTACGCGCTGCAGGCGGCGATCGTCGCCTGTCACGCCGCGGCGGGAACCGCTGGCGAGACCGACTGGCCGCGCATCGCGGGGCTTTATGCGCAGCTTGCCGCGCTCGCGAATTCGCCGATCGTCGAGCTCAACCGCGCCGTCGCCGTCGGCATGGCCGAAGGCCCCGAAGCCGCGCTCGCGATGGTCGACCGCCTGCTGCACGAGCCTGTGCTGAAAAACTATCACCTGCTGGATAGCGTTCGCGGCGACCTGCTGCACAAGCTCGGCCGCTACGAGGAAGCGCGTGCCGCGTTCGAAGCGGCGGCAGCGCAGGCGGGCAACAGGCGCGAGCAGGATCTGCTGAAGCGGCGCGCGGCGGAAGCGGGGACCGCGGCGATGTCGTCATGACGCGGCGCGCGGGCCCCGATGATGTTGTTTCAGCGCGAGCCCGGCGGCTCTTTGGGCGCAGGCGGCTTCTGGGCGATGGCTGGTGGCGATTGCTTGGCGGTTGCGACAGGCGGTTGCTTGGCGGCGGCGGCCGGGGAGGCCGGCGCGTCTGGCGTGGCGGGGGCGGCCTGCCCGAGCGAGACCGAGATTCCGAACAGCCGCCATTGACCGTTCACCGGGGCGAAGGCGAGCTCGAAATTGACCTGCGTCGGTATCGAGGGAAAGAATAAGGCCATGCGCATC
>JAQGKJ010000776.1 GCA_028290165.1 Bradyrhizobium sp.
ATCGGCCGCCTCCCTGTTTCTGTTTGTTCGTTTGATTAAAAAGAGACTTGCCCAGCCGCCACAAATCTTAGCTAAATTTTTGTCGCAGCGCTGCATGCGAACATGGCATGGGAGCCATGCGGATCCAGCGGAATCTTTTTGATGATCGTTGCTCCGCCGAGTCCGCTCTCCGACCCTTCGATCAACAAAGTCGACGTGATGACGCCGTTCCTGATCGGTCAATTGTGCGCCGCGAAAAATGGAACTCTAGCTGCGACCGCCAATTTCGCTATCGAGTTCGAGTCATATTTGATGTGCGCAGTGTCGGCGTCGTCGAGGACATGCGCGCGAAATATCTGATTGGTCACTTCGAGTTCTCGCGAAGCCGATATCCTTTGATCATCCGATTCGAAAGCGGCGCGCGCCGCAAAATCTCACGACGGTCCGTCGCATAGCGGACGCATCGAGACCGCGGCACGCGCGATATGCCGCTCTCACTCGCCGTTGCCTGTCGTGGAACCAGCAACTCCGATTTTTTCAAGCCCGATAGTCGATGGAAACAAAAGGATTTGACTCAAAGTCGAATTGTAACGCAATCTTAGCGTCAAGCTCAGCGAAGCGTCTCGGGTGGGGGCTGCTGGAACGGAACCGGGTGGTGGCAACAAGAATGCCGCTCGCATCGCAAAAATCAGAGTGATTTCCAAACGGGAGATCTCGTTATGCGCGAGGCCATCGAAGTTCTCAAAAGTTTCGCTAAAGACGAAGACGGAGCAGCCCTCATCGAATATACCGTGCTACTGGGTGTACTCGTGGTCGCTGTCATCGCCACCATCGGTTTGGTAGGCACCTGGGTTAAAGGTCAGTGGACGAGCCTATGTACGGCAGTTGGCACGGCAACGAGCACGGGCTGCTGAGCATCCTGTTCGCCTGTGTCACTTCCCGGACACACTTCGTGCACTGCGCAACTGAGAGCAACTCGTTGGTCGCATCGCGGTTCACGAAGGCGCGTGGATCTCAGCCACTAAGACTCAAGGGGACACGCACCTTGGCGAAGCGGAACCGTTTGATCGCGGTTTCGTGGCATTGAGCGACTACGTCAACCGGGCCAGCTTGAACGTCGGCGCCGGCGTTGTGCTGCGCTTTGTCGTAGTCATCGAAATGTAATGTAGCCATTTTGCAACTTTCAGATTTTTTATGCCGACGCATTGGCTCGCCCGTCGAAAAATAATGGCGCGCGCTCCCTTATAGTGTTGAGCTAAGGACCGGATCGCGGGAGTTGACGATTTATTCCTGTGATTTCGTGATGAGGAAACGTGGAGGTACGCGAACGTGCGTACTAGCAGTATCATCCTTTCGATAGCCGCGGTTGTGATGGGCGCCATTGCGTCACTTCTCGTGCTCTCATGGCTGCGAAGCCAGAGCCACGAGGCGACGCGGGAAGTTCGCGGGACGATCGTGGTTGCGGCTGCTCAGCTCGGTCTCGGCGTAACGCTTACCGAGGATAACCTCGCCGAGATCGCGTGGGCCGCGACCACGCTGCCCGAAGGCGCGTTCGCAACCAAACACGAACTGCTCAAGGATGGCCGTCGCGTTGTACTAGCGTCGTTGGAACGCAATGAGCCGGTGCTGCGCGGCAAAATCACCTTGCCCGGCCAGCCCGGTTCACTGTCGTCGGTGCTCGAGGATGGCAAACGCGCCGTCACCGTGCGGGTTGACGACGTGCGGGGTGTTGCGGGCTTCATACGGCCTAACGATCGTGTGGATGTCGTCCTCATCAGGACCGAAGGGAACTCCAACGCTTCAAGCTACTCCGATCTCATTCTCCAGCAGGTGAAGGTGCTCGCTGTGGATCAGCTCACGGGTGAACGGAACGAACAGGCGACCGTTGCCAAGGCTGTCACCCTCGAAGTCACGGCGGTTGAGGCGCAGAAAGTCCTGCTTGCGACAAATATCGGCAAGCTGTCATTGATCCTGAGGCAAGCTGGCCCAGGTAGCCCCGAGGAAAACCGCCGGGTGACCGAGCGCGATCTTGCCGCCCAGGCCGAACTCCCTCCACCGCCACAAAAGAAGCTCCCGGCCGACCCGCCTCCGCCGCCGCCCGCCGCGATTCCAGCCCGACGTTCCGATACGGCAACGGTCTCGATCCTGCGAGGCTTGAAACGCGAGGAATACACCGTGATGCAGGACGGAAGACTGAGAGAATAGGACGGAGTCTCGACAAACTATCTCCGGAGCTTGTTTTGAGTTCGCGCAACAAGAACGCGAGATCACCGTTTGCCGGCCTGATGCTGACAATGAAGGAGGGGGCTTTGCGATGTGGATGAGTTTTTGCGGTGGGGCGGGGCCCGGTTCTCTCGATTCCGTGTACTCCTATCGGCGGGGAATCGCAATTTTCGGGTTAGCCGCCATAATGGGGTTTTTGCTTTTTGCCAATGCGCAGAAGGCTGAAGCCCAAGGCACTCGCGCTGTGGAGAGCGAAACCAGACCGGTGGTACGACATATATCGGTAACGCTGTTCAAATCGCGCACCTTGCGAATTGATAAGCCGTTCGCGACCGCCATCATTGCCGCGCCCGAGATCGCCGACATACTCCCGATGTCGGACAGGTCGCTTTACGTACAGGCCAAGAAAATCGGCACGACCAATATATCGATATTCGATGCGAGCATGCAGGTGATCGGCGTCCTTGATGTAGAGGTGACGCCAGATACTGGAAACCTCCGCGAAAAAATCGGTGCGAGCACCAGCGGCGGCAGCATTCATGTTTCCAGCAATAACGGCCAGGTGGTGTTGAGCGGCGAGGCGCGGGACGCGGTCGCCGCCGACCGCGCCGTGTCAGTCGCCAAGGGCTTGTCGCCCGAGACGCCGATCGTCAACGCGATGAGGGTCGCGTCCTCGCAGCAAGTGATGCTGAAGGTTCGGTTTCTCGAAGTGTCGCGTTCCGCGGACCGGGAGCTTGGCTTCAACTGGTTCGTCGGCAACAATGGTCGAGGTATCACGACTGGCGCGCAAAGTCCGGTGATCGGTCAGGCCCCCGGAAGCGGAGCACCAGGAACAGGAAGCGGAATTCCGCTGTTTACGACGATCGGCTCGCTGGCTGGAACAACGGCGAGCCCATTTGGTGTTGCGATTGCGAATCTCGTCAACCACGGCGGTACCACCGTTGATTTGATGGTAAACGCTCTTGAAACCAAGGGCCTGATCCGCAGACTTGCCGAGCCTGATCTGGTTGCGCTCTCCGGCGACACGGCGAGTTTTTTGGCGGGAGGCGAATTTCCGGTGCCAGTGGTGCAACCCGGCAGCACTGGGACCGCTCCTTTGATCACCGTCGATTATAAACGTTTCGGCGTCGAGTTGACATTCATGCCCACCGTGCTCGCCAGCGGCGTCATCAACCTGCGTTTGGCACCCTCGGTCAGCGAACTCGATTTCACCAATGCGGTGCTGGTCTCCGGTTTTCGGATCCCGGCCCTGACCAAGCGAGAGGCGCGAACGACCATTGAACTGCGCGATGGCCAAAGTTTCGCCATTGCCGGCCTACTTCAGGCCAATAATCGCGGCGATATTTCGCAACTGCCCTGGATTGGCTCTGTACCCATATTGGGAACGCTATTTCGCAGTACAGGGTATCAACAAGACGAAACCGACCTCGTGGTTATCGTCACGCCACATTTAGTCCGACCGGCAGCCCCGGGTCAGCAGATTGCCTCGCCACTCGATTCGCGGCTGCCTGGGAACGACGTCGATGCTTTCCTGATGGGTCAACTGGAGAGAAAGAAAAAAGTGGCGGATTATGTCAGCAGTGGGGGCGACGTTCAGGGGCCCTACGGTCACATCATCGAGGTCGAGCCAGCTTCGGACGGCCCCGTTTTCAAGAGGTGAGGTCGCAATGTTGAAAATCACTTCCCTCGCAGGAATTCTGGCCGGTCAGGCCGCCGTTATGTGTTGTCTCGCGTTGCCTTGGGATGATCCCTTTGAGCAATATTTTCAGCGCAAGGACACCGTTACACTCGGTGCTGGAAACGCGAAGGAGGTCAATTCCGTGACTCACGTGATCGACCCGTGGCCGCGGTACGTCGGCGACACCCGGATTCCCGGGGATGGTGGGCGCATGGCGGGAGCCGTCGAACGCTATCGTGACGTCAGCAAACTCCCCAGAGCGCCAAAGCCAATCTCGCCCGAACTCGGCGCGACCACCAACTTTCAAGTCCCCAGCGGCCAAAACCAGTAAGACCCAAGACGCTGAACAAGTGTATCGGCTTCGCGATCGCCGTCTGGCTTCGGCTGGAAAAGCCTTGGTTTCATCCTTGGCCCTGCGAAACCATTTTGACCTACTCCGCACATAGTCCGGGTTTGGCTAACGGGATGGGCTAAGCTGCTCCTGCAGGTTCTGAATAGTCAGGTTCGGCAGATCAGTTTGCGCCGTACCAGGCCAAAAAGCGAACCGCCAGGGCCCGGGCTCCAGGCATCCCGACATGAAGCTAACGATCAACGCAGCGGCGATCGACGGGGCAAAGGGAATGCGCTTGCGGCCACGATGCTCTTGTACCTGAGCCCATCCGAATTTCACGACAATCAGGTGGATGACTATGGAAACGGTGAGAAAAATCGCAAACATGAGGGCGCATTCGATGCCGACCCACAGGAAAGCGACCGCAAGCAATTTGACGTCGCCGCCGCCCATCATGCCCCGTGAATAATAGTAGAGCATGATGACGAGCATGAAGATGGCGAAGCCAATATTCCAAGGAATGCCGACCCATCGTCCCGATAAAACGGCAAACAGGACATAGAGGCCGGCAAGACAAAGCACCAGTTCATTGCGGATCTTGAATTCTTTCAGATCCGTCCGTGCCACATAAAACAATGTTGCCGTGGTAACGACCAGCACAATATGGGCGGAGACCGGAGCAGGCGCCATCACTGACCGTCGCGCACCGCGCGAAAATAAGCAATGTGCGATGCGGCGAACGAAGGCAGCGTAGCTGCAAGCAGAGCTATGAACATGCAGAGATCGGAACCGGATGGCATGGTCATGATTGACGAATGGTAGCTAGCTTTTGCCAATGAGGCCGCCTGCGGCGGCGTTTCAACGAGATACCACGCGTAGGCCAGAAAGGCCACGTAGAGAAAACTCAAATTGCTGGCAAGGGGAAGCAGCGGACGACAATTGAAAACCAGTCCTAGACAGGTGGTCACAAACATCGGCATCACGATAAAAAATTGAAGGTATTGGATACCGACGTGACTGCTTAGAAGATAGTAGCTCTTTTGAAAGATCCCGAATACCCGCAGATTGACGAACCAAAGGATTTCCGACGAGGGCGAATGGGATAGCGCCCAGGCCGCGCCTTCGGCGCCCAAAACCGCGACGAAGAGGCAAACTGGGCCGACAACCTGCAGTTTTGCGAGGCGCGTCATCCTCCAAGGCTGTAATTAAAAATGCTTTACCGTTGGTAAACCGTGGAGCTTGCGGCTTAGCAGGGCGTCGGCAAGGCGGCTCGCCACAGACCGCGCTGGAACGCGCAGCACAATCTCCGAACTGCCAGGATGGCGAGAATAGCCAAGGAGACGCCGGCGACGACGTCGATAAAGTAATGGCCGCCATCGATCGGCGTGGACAGAAGCAGCAACACATTACAGATGAGCGCGATCGGTCGCATCCACCTGATGGTCCACAACGCCCACAGATAAAGCATCGCTCCGGCGGCGTGGAAGCTGGGAAACGTCACAATGCCTGTGAGTTGCCCGATCTCCAGAACCCGCATCTTACCTTCGCGCAGAAGAGGCAGGTGTCGCATGTGGTCGAAATCGTCGACCGGATGCAAATGAGGGTAATCGGAAGGAGACAGACCCAGAAAAGCGTAAGCTCCGGTGGCTGGCAAAAATGCCGAGATGACCACGGTCAGCATCACCGTGAGGAGGAAGGCTAAGCTGAATTGGTAAGCGCGCGCCACGTCGCCGGACAGGCACAGGAATATCGGGATCAGCAGCGGCTGCCACGAAAACATGCGGTAACCGAAGTTGCAGATGTTGCCAAGTCTATGCCGGTCAACCGCATTCAGATACGATCTCCAATCGAGACCGAAAAATTGGTCGAACGCGAACAGGTTTTTGTCCTGCAACGGGTAGTCTAGCGAGGCCGCGATATAAGCGAGAGGGGCGATCAGCATCGAAGCCGCGATGAGCTGCGACAGCACGTTGGCGGCGTGCGAGACATTCGGCCACCGGGCAGACCCTTTCCACAGCAGAACGAACGACAGCGGCGCCAGGGTGCTCGCCAAACCGGCCATGATGATCACGATCGGATCAGACGCCCTGAGAACGAAATCGGTGTTAGCCAGGACGGCGACGAGCAAAACCGCCGCGGCGGACACCAGGCACCAATTGACGGTGAGAAGACGGCCTTCGACGGTTGAATTCACGGTCGGAACCGGCAATCAGGGATCGGCGGAGCGCTGAATGAAACGATAACTCGAATTGAGGAGTTTGAGATTATTGACGATCATCGGATTGTCAGGCTCGCGCTCATAGGCCTTCAGAAATTTTTTCCGCGCGGCCACCAGGTCTCCACGCAGCATGTAGGAATAGCCTTGATTGTTGAGAATTTCGGGGGTCTCGCCAGCCAGCTTGATGGCTGAAGCGTAGGCACGGTCGGCAAGGTCAAAGCGGGCGAGGCGATCGTAGCTGGCGGCAAGCCCAACCCAGGCGGTTACGTCACGCGGCGCCTTTTCAACCGCGTCGCGGAAGTAACGCTCGGCCAATCCATAACTGCCGCGGTTAAAATGTTCGATACCTAGCTTGAGAGGCTCATCGGACCGGTAATACTTAACGTCCTCGGGCTGTTGCACGGTCAAGGTTGTCGCTGGCGACTCTACCTTCACGGTTTCAGCGACGGTCTCGCATCCGGCCAGCGTCAGGGCTGCAAATGCAGCTATTGCCGAAAGACTCTTCACAGAATCTCTTTCCACTCGCAGGTTCGATCAAACCTGCGCCCACCAATTGCGCCCCGTCCCAACGCGGATTGAGCGCATCTTTGGTTGCGTCAATCAAGTCCCACACGACGGAAATTCAAAGCGGGTGCCAATGTGGGCGAACGGACTTTGCCGCGGTGCAATAAATCGTTGATTCTCTTATTTTAATCTTGAGCGGCTCGTGTTGCGTCCAAGCCACATGCGTCAAATTTCGAGTTGGTGTTTCGGCGTTTGCGCTTTGATCCGGGGCGGGTCGGCCAGCGCGCTGGCAACGCTCCATATCCGCTAGTGAGGCAATACCGCCATCACGCGCAGCGCCAGCGGCAACATCACCACCATCAGAATCACCGGAAAGATAAACAGCCCCAACGGGGCCACCATTTTGACCGGAAGCTTGTTGGCGCTCTCTTCCGCGCGCAACATTCGCTTGTCTCGCATTTCATCACTAAAAATCCGGAGTGACTCCGCCACATCGCTGCCCAGCTCGACCGACTGTCGCAGCACCAACACAAATGAGCGCGCCTCATCCAAATCTAATCGGTCGGCCAGCGAATTGAGCGCGTCGATCGTACTGCGTCCAGCGCGCATCTCAGCTCCCATCATCATAAGGTTCAGGCCGAGCGAACGATTCTGTTTAACCATCTCGCCGGTAATCCGGTCTAGCGCAGCCTCTAGGCTCAAACCTGAATCAACGCAGACCACCAAAAGATCCAGCAAATCGGGAAAGACCAGCCGGTATTGCAGAGCGAGCATCCGCTTCCGGCGGGCAAGGTAAGCGTCCGGCCCGGCAATCCCGAGCAACGCCGAGATCGAGACCACCGCAAGCTTGAGCAGCTGACTAAAGCCCGGCGAAAAAGTTTCGACGACGATATAGCTAAATAGCGGGAAAATGATAACGACCGCAAAGCGCGCAAAAATATAGTAGTTGACGGCATCATTCTTGAAATAGCCAGCCTGGACCAATTCGCGACGCAACTTGCCGCGAAGCGAATCATCCAATCCGAAGCGTTTGACGTCGAAATGCTTGGCGATGAAGGCATCCAAGGTTCCCGGCCGAGTCCTGGCGAGATTCGACGCCGGCGTCGGCAACGACAACCGCCTTTGGATTCTCGATTGCGCCCAAACATATTGACCGACCAAAAAAGCAATGGCCGACACCGCACCAAATGAAAGGATGGCCACGATAAGCGGTATCGAGTCCGGCATCTGAGGATCCTAGAACTTGACGTTGACCATCCGATAAAGAATGACATTTGCAATCAGCAGAAGAGTGAGCCCGAGAACCAGGGCCGGAACGACAACAGGATGATGGCGGACCTCCGCGAAGTAGCCTGGCGAAATCAGCGTGATGATACCGAACAGAACAAAGGGCATCAGCGACAGAAAGATGGCTGAAAGCCTGCCCTCTGCGGTCAAAGCCCTGACTTTCAACTGAAATGTGGCCCGGCTGCGGATCATTCGCGAAAGGCGCAAGAGAATCTCGCCCAGACCACCGCCAGTCTGGGTTTGAATGTTGATTGCGATCACAAAGAACAACAAATCCTGCTGGCCGGTCCGACGGTGGAGATTTTCGATCGCCGTTCTGACGTCCAAGCCGAAGACGATTTCGTCCGATGTCATTCCAAATTCAGTGCCGATCGGATCAGGCAGTTCCCGTGCAACCAGGCCAAGCGCTGCGGAAAAGGGGTGTCCCGCTCGCACGGCCCGAACGATGACATCGAGCGCGTCCGGAAGCTGCTCGGCAAACCGCGCCATGCGTCGGGCCCGGGCGGCGTGCAGAAACAGGACCACGGTCGATATGGCGACCGCAACCGAGAGCAGGAATTCGGCTAAACTATACCCGATCGTCAAACCGAAACAGAAAAAGAAGAAAAGCGTCAATCCCGGAATGGAAAGCGAAAGAAGCGGTCGGTTTACCTTCAACCCGGTCTGCATCAGCAGGTCATTGAGACGGACCAATATCGGGTTTTCGAAACCGCCGAAGCCGCGCTCCCGTCGCAACGCATCCAGCACGAGTGCAGTGCCGGAGAGTTGTTTGCTCAGCGCCAGCCGGTGGTTGATCGATTTTTGCGTGCTCCTTAGCCGAAAAAATACCAAGTGGATCGCTTGTATGCCGAGTATTACGGCGACGAACACAGCAGCGGAGATTACCCAAAGATTGCTCAAAGGCGGCTCTCCTATAAAGCGGCGCTCGGATCGAAATGCGACGCCGGCACCTCGATGCCCAAGGCCTTCAGCTCGTTCAAAAAGTTGGGCCGAATGCCGGTGGCGCGGAAACTGCCGTGCATATTTCCCGCATCATCGGTGAATTCCTTCATGAAATGAAAGATTTCATGCATTTGAATCACCTCGCCTTCCATTCCCGTGATCTCGGAGACGCTGGTCAACCGTCGCTTGCCATCGGGCAGCCGCTGGACCTGAATGACAAGATTAATGGCAGACGCGATCTGATTGCGGATGCTCGCGAGGGTCATCGACATGCCGGCCATGCCGATCATCTGCTCCAGGCGCTTTATGGCATCACGCGGCGAGTTGGCGTGGATGGTCGTCATCGAGCCTTCGTGTCCGGTGTTCATCGCCTGCAACATGTCGAAGGCTTCTTCGCCGCGGCACTCGCCGACGATGATCCGGTCCGGTCTCATACGCAGAGCGTTCTTCACCAGATCGCGCTGTACTACCTCGCCTTTGCCTTCAGTATTGGCCGGACGCGTTTCCAGGCGTCCGACATGGGGCTGCTGCAATTGTAGTTCCGCGGCATCCTCGATCGTGAGCAGGCGTTCATGAGGAGGGATGTAATTCGACAGCGCGTTCAACAGGGTGGTTTTGCCGCTTCCGGTCCCGCCGCTCACGATCAGCGAAATGCGGCCATGGACGGCCGCCTTGAGCACATCGACAATCTGCGGACAGACCGAGCCCATCTCGATCAGCCGCTGCATGGTGAACGGACGTTCCGAGAATTTCCTGATTGAGACCAGCGGGCCGTCCACGGCGATCGGCCTGATGGCGATATTGACGCGCGAACCGTCTGGCAGCCGCGCGTCAACCATTGGTGAAGACTCGTCGACCCGGCGGCCGACACCGGCGACGATCTTGTTGACGATGCGCAGCAGGTGCGCCTCGTCCTTGAAATGCACCTTGGTCTCATAAAGCTTGCCGAACCGCTCGACGAAACACACTTCGTGGGTATTGATCAGAATGTCCGTAACTGTGGGATCTTTGAGCAGCGGCTCGATAGGGCCATATCCAATCATTTCCGCGATGATTTCTTCGGAAAAAATATTAAGCTCTTTTTGATTGAGCGAAAGATTTTCGGCCCTCACATAATTCGAGACGTATGCGCTTATCTGCCGGACGAACTCTTCGTGCGGGAGCATTTCAAGTACCCCAAGGTTAAACTCGTCGATAATCCGTGCATGGAGCTTGAGCTTCTCGTCGATCAGCGCAGGTCGCTGATCGACCAGCTCCCGGTAGAACCGGTCGGCCTCTGGCTCGAGTGGCGGGTTTTGGTCGGTGCCCGGCGTTGCGACACGCTCGGCGGAACGTATGCTCGCGAAGAAACTCATCACAGACTCCAGGTCCACGAATGATTTTCGGTTGTTCCCCCACTCCCGGCATGGATAATGCCAGCAGGAGGCGCGGATGGCCAGCCCTTGCCGATGGCCGGGGGCAGGGTTGCGAAGCAGCCGACAATAAAGCGGCGTTTCAGGCTACGACCGCGGACGGGGAGGTGAGACCTGCACAAAACGCGGTAATCTTTCCAATATCCTTGCTCATGCTGCGGCGCGAATTGCTCAGCGCCATCGGCATGCCGGTATTGATACTTTCGAGGGCCGTCGGATCATTGCGGACATAGACTATCTGCTCGCCCGGCAGAACGCTTTCCACGTGCTGCCGGCGGGCCACCTTTCCGAACAGCCCTCGCTCGCAGTTGTTGATGGCGACGCGGAGTTCGCCGAACAGGTCGGTGGTCGCGCGCAAGGTCGTCAGTGCCTCTGCGATTTGGCGCAGGCCCGGTATGGAGTTCACCCCGCTCACGATGATTCCACTCGATGCCGCGATAATCTTTGGTGTCCAGGAATACCAATTCACGGGAAAATCAATCAGGATCAAATCGTAGCGCGTGGATATCAACCCGAACAGTTCGTCCAATGCGGCGAAGTCCAGAGCGCAGGTGTCGAACTTGCTTCGCGGGGACGCAAATACGTCCACCCCGCTGCTGTGATGCGTAACGAAGACTTCGAAAAGCTGACTGTCGAGACGTTTGGGATTGGCTGATATTTCCTCGATGTGAAGACGGGGTTCGATGTCGAGATAATCGCAGATGTGACTGGTCTGGAAGTCCAGATCGACCAGGCAGATCCGACGATCTGCCGTGGCTTTTCCTCGTCTCAATTGGATTGCCACTTCAATGGCCAGGGTACTATTGCCGACGCCTCCCGCACTTGGAACAAATGATACCAGGATCGGCCGCGCGTTCCCGGTGACTGCCGCTTCCGATGCTGCGGGCCGTCGAACAATGATATCGAGAATTTCCTGCGCCGGGGCGTTTGCCGAAACCCAATCGCCGCCACCCGAACGCAGCAAACGCTTATAATCGCTGCCCGAGATTTCGTCGCTAACCAGGATGAAAAAGATTCGTTGACGATATTTTTCCGCAGCACGGACAAGAAGGTCCACATAGGTGGCGTCGTTGCTCGGTGCGAGGAAGATCACGTGCACCAATTCGCTGTCGCGACTTGAAATCTCTCGTGTGATAGTTTCGAGGTTTTTGGTTTTGATTACGTCCGGCAGCAAACGGCAGATTTTCTGTTCAAGGAGAACGGCTTTTTCAGCGTCAGCGTGCGCGTTTATTAGATATGTCGACATCGTTACGAGCCCTGAAGAACGCTCCCTGTCAGGACAGACATCCGCCCAAACAGGAACATCTGACCTTAGGCGGCTGGGCTTTTATATGGCAAGTTCCGATTGAGACCTCGGCACAGCTTCTTTTGCTTTCCGACTGCCATTTTGCGTCTCGTTTTCAATCTAATCGTGTTCCAACCTCATATCTTCGCGGCGATCGACCCAATTTACCAAAACCGATGGGATTCGCCAGACAACCCCAAAAGAATGGGACGCTCATTCGGTTTAACCAGATACGGACGGCATCTTTCTGCCGATATCAGGCCACTACGTTTAAAGGCGAAAAGAATTTCGTGCTTCCGATAGCGCATTCCGCGCGCCGTTTCCTGCCGAGAGCGCATGCTTGTGATTTCAGGGTTCTCCATCCGTTTTTCGTAATAGTTCGATGCCGCGGACTCGCGCGTCTCGTTCGAAACCGGTCGGCCCATTTTGCTTAACGTAACCGAAAAAACTGGCTTGTAACGTCTCCGAACATTCGTTCTCATCGATTGCCGGATCTTTCAAGATCACCCGTTTTAAGGAACTACAGACGCCGGGAACGGGGCTGAGCGACTTAAACAATCTGTCGAATTGTTCCGGATCGCGCAGAGGCGCGCTATCGCGGGCGACATCGACGACAATTTTTGCAAATCTGGGTGCGTCGCCGCGAGCCGAAAAATAGCTCGCGAGCGCAGCAAATTGTGTGCCCGCGTCAGCTTGCCTCATGAGAAGATCAACCGCATAAAAAATAACGTCAGATGCAGGCACCGCCGTGCGTATGCTGGCGGCCCGGGGATAATTGGTAACGATGAGATTTCGCGCGGGTTCATAACCAACCAGGGCGGCGATC
>JAQGKJ010000786.1 GCA_028290165.1 Bradyrhizobium sp.
GTGGAACTCGCGGGCGACCGGCCGCTGGTCACCGCGATGACCATTACGCTGGTCACGGCATTGTTGTTCTCTTCCATGTACGGCGTCGGCGCCGCGATCGCGATCGGCGTCATCGCGCTGCCGATCATGATGGGCCAGGGCATCCCGCCACACGTCGCCGCACCTGCGTTCACGATGGGAATAGGCGCCGGCACATTCATCAATCTGGTTCAGTTCGGCACGTTCCAGAAGCTATTCCCGGGCCTCAAATACGAGGCGCCCTATCTGACCTACTGGGCGGTTGGGATGTGCGTCTACATTCTGGCGGCCTGGCTGCTGGCTGCCCTCTATCTGCGCGGCGGCGGGGTACGCCGGATGGCCTCCGTCGATATTGCCGATGCGTCCGAGGCGCCGGCCCGCAAGCGAACCCCCTATTACACTTATATCGTGCCGATCGTTCCGGTCCTGATGATCATGGTCCTGAAATGGGAGATCATTCCGACCTTCATCGTCTCGATCGTGCTCGCGCTGGTGTTGACGGCGCGCGACCGGACGTTCCAGGGCCACGTCAATCTGTTCAACAAGACCTTCTTCGATGCGTTTCCGGATATCGCGACCATTGCCGCGCTGTGGACGATCTGCGGCATGATCATCGTCGCCGGGCAGACGCCTGAAGTCGCAGGCGCCCTGAAACCGATTTTCGCACCCTTCCTGCCACACACGCCGCTGCAGGCAGCGATCTTTTTCGGCGTGCTCGGGGGTATCGGGAGTATCTACCGCGGACCGCTGGTCGTGATCGGTACCGGTGCGGCATTGCTGGCGATCGTCCTCGCTAACAAGGACATCCCGATACCCTATCTGTATTCGATCTGGCTGGCGCCGACGATTGTGCAGGGGAGCATGGATCCGACCAACTCATGGACGCTGTGGACGATCGGGTACACCAAGGTCAGCCACGGCCAGTTCCTGAAAACCGCGCTGCCTTTCGGCTGCCTGATGGTCGCAGTCAACTCGCTGATCTGCTATCTCATGCTGGGCTCGCTCAACTAAAAACCAAATAAGAGGAAAATAGAGCGTTGACCGAACTATCATTGCCGAGCCGCGCCTATCGTATCGGCATCGATGTCGGGGGGACCTTCACCAAGGCCGTCCTGATCGACAATGCAACCCACGAGGTGGTCGGCCGCTTCTCGGTGCTGACCACGCACGCCGACGCGCGCGGCGTCGCCAAGGGCGTTGTGGAAGTATTCCGCAATGTGCTGGAGCAGTCGGGCGTCGATCCCGGAGAGGTCATCTTTCTCGCGCATTCGACCACGCAGGCCACCAACGCATTGCTCGAGGGCGATGTGGCGAGTGTCGGCGTGATCGGCATGTCGACCCGCATGGAGTCGCTGCTGGCCAAGAGCCAGAGCGCGATGAAGGCGATCGAACTTGCCCCCGGCCGCCATCTAAAACCCGCAAACCGCTTTCTGACCAAGGAGACGCTGACCGACGACACCGTCAGGAAGGCGGTCGAAGAGCTCAGGGCCGAAGGGGCAAAAGTCATCGTCGCGAGTTCCGCCTTTGGCGTCGACGACAACGATGCCGAGGAGACCGTACGGCGTGTTGTAGTGGAAGCCGGGGTCGCCGCCACCTGCGGCCACGAAATCACAAAGCTCTATGGCCTCACCACCAGGACACGCACGGCGGTCATCAACGCCAGCATCCTGCCGAAGATGATCGATACCGCGACCATGACCGAGGCCAGCGTACGCGAGGCCGGGATCAAGGCGCCGCTGATGATCATGCGCGGCGACGGCGGCGTGATGGACATCCGCGAGATGCGCCGTCGGCCGGTGATGACGATGCTGTCGGGGCCGGCGGCAAGCGTTGCCGGCGCGCTGATGCATTTGCGGGTGTCCGACGGCATCTATTTCGAGGTCGGCGGCACCAGCACCAATATCGGCGTGATCCGGAACGGGCGTCCCACAGTCAAATATGCCCGCGTCGGCGGCCACGAAACTTACGTCAGCTCGCTCGACGTGCGCGTGATCGGTATCGCCGGCGGCAGTATGGTCCGGGTCAGGGACGGCAGGTTGGTCGACGTCGGGCCGCGCAGCGCCCATATCGCAGGCCTGCCCTATGCCGCCTTCGCCAAACCAGAAGATATCGTCGAACCCACCATCGAACTGTTCCAGCCCAAACCCGACGACCCCGGCGACTACGTCGCGGTGCGCTGCGCCAACGGCACCCGCTATGCCATCACCAACACCTGCGCCGCCAATGTGCTGGGCTACGCCAGACCGGGGTTGCACGCCTATGGCAACCCCGAAGCCGCGCAGCGCGCGATGGCAGCGCTTGCTGGCCTGATCGGTAAATCGATCGAAGACACCGCGCGCGCCATCCTCGATATCGCCACCGACAAGGTCATCCCCGTGGTCGACGATCTCATCAGCGAGTACAAGCTCGATCGCGATCAGGCCGTGCTGGTCGGCGAAGGCGGCGGCGCGGCGGCCTTGATTCCCCATGCCGCAAGCCGCACCGGTCTTCACCATGTGATCTCCAAGGACGCCGAGGTGATTTCCTCGATCGGCGTCGCACTGGCGCTAGTGCGCGACGTGGTGGAACGCGTGATCCCCAATCCGAGGCCTGAGGATCTCAAGCGAATCCGCCGCGAAGCGTTCGAGGCCGTGATCAAGCTTGGCGCCGCCCCCGAAAATGTCGAGGTGACGATCGAGGTCGACCAGCATACCCACCGCGTCCGCGCCACCGCGATGGGCGCGTCCGAAATGCGCGCCCGCGCGCGCAGCGACGAGATCGGCGAGAGCGAGGCAAGGGAAATCGCCGCCAAGGCCATGGGCGTCGACTTGCAGCGCGTGAAGCTCGCCGCCACCACGCCGCGGATGCGGGTGTTCCAGGGCGAGGTCGAGGAGCGGTCGTGGCGAATTTTCACCAAGCGTCGCAGCCCGGTTCGAGCGATCGATCTTGACGGCGTGATCCGGGTGCAGCGCAGCCACAGCGTGGTGCGATCGGCTTGCGCGCGCACCGGCCTCGGCGACCTTCGCCGGCTGTGGGAAGATACCACGATCTACAACGGCGACAGCGTCATCACACCGGATATCTTCGTCATCGTCGGGAGCCAGATCATCGACCTGTCCGGCGTCAACTCGATCGACCAGGCGCTGGCCGTTGTCCGCGGCGAATTCGACGGATTGGCCGAGAGCGACGCTGTCGGCCTGATCAGCATTCCGCCATCCCGCGGGTTCTAGCATGATCTCGGCGGCGACATCCCCGTCCTGGCTAATCGAGGTCGTGGCGGCCTCGCCCGAGACGCTCGGGCTTGTCATGCTGGAGGCCGATCCGCACGCCCGGCGGCTGGATCGCGACGCGCAGATCGCCGCCGTCCGCGATGCGCTCGCGGAGGGAACGGCGACCGCGAAAGCCTTGCGGGAGCGTTTCCCTCGTCTTGCTCCGCAAGGCATCGCGCGCGAGCTAGGAGTGCCGATCGAGACAACCGACGACGATCCCATGGTCGGCCCGATCTGGCGATTTGCCGAATATCGGGAGCGCCCGGCCCGCATTCTGCTTTACAGCCGCGGGCTCGCGCCGCTCGAGTGCGCGATCACCGGCGCCTTGGCCGAGCGATTGCTCGGACAGGCAACGCCGCGAGGCGTTTTCATCGCCCACGAATTATTCCATCACATCGAGGCAACCCGATCGGACACGCCGATTGCGCGGCGCCATCAGCCGATATTGTTTCGCATCGGCGGCTGGCATTGGCGGACCGGCCTCGCCGCGCTGTCGGAGATTGCCGCCGGCACGTGCGCGCAAGGCCTGCTCGATCTGCCCTGTCATCCCAGGGTGCTCGATCTCGTTGCGCTGGACGCGATTTCCGCAAACACCACAGCCGCGCGGTTCGCCGCCCGTATCGCCGCGGTCGCACCCCCGCGGCATTAACCTTTCGTTCGCCTGACTTTGCCCGTACAATGCGGCGCTGACCCACAACTGGGCCCTGTCGCAGCCGGAACTCGGAATGAAAACGCGGGCGAGCAACCTGATGATCGGATCGACGACGCTGGCGATGATCGCCGTGGCGTTTGTCGGCCTGCTCGGGTTCCGGAAAATCCACGCTATCCGGCAGCAAGGCCCGCTACGCATCATTTTCGAAGGCTCGGCAAGCGGCCTGCACAAGGGCGGCAGCGTCAATTTCGACGGCGTTCAGATTGGCGAAATCAAGTCGCTCAAGCTCGACAACCCCCGCAAGGTCGTTGCCTTTGTCATGGTGGATAACAGCGCGCCGATCCGCAAGGACACGATTGTAGGCCTCGAGTTCCAGGGACTCACCGGTGTTGCGGCAATCTCGCTGACCGGCGGCGCGGCGGCCGCGCCTCCGGTACCACTCGATGAGGACGGCGTTCCCACCCTGACCGCCGATCTCAGCGAGACGGAATCGATCCGCGACACCCTGCACGGCGTCGACCGGGTGCTCGTCAACAATCAGCAGACGCTGAAAAATGCGCTGCTTAATTTCGAGACCTATACGGCGTCGCTGGCGAGCAAGGGCGATGCGATCGACAGCATCATCCGCAAGGCCGACGGTGCCTTCGAAAGCTTCGACAGCGCCATGACCAAGATCGACAACATCGTGCCTGGCCTCGCGGACGGCAAGCCCGACGAACTGTTTGAGCGGGTAAAGACGATCCGCGAATTGGCCGAGAGCTTTAACAAGAAGTCCGGCGCGCTGATGGAAGAAGGACGCCGCTCGCTGGTCGATGTCAGCCAGGCCGCCATCAAGGTGACCCGCAAGCTCAATCCGCAAGCCGTAACTGGCGACAATCCGCCCCCGCCGCGGAAGCCGAACCAAAAGCGTGAGTAGCGCGCGGCTGGCGCCTATCCCGCGGCTCCGTTCATGCCTTGACGCGCGCGAGTGTCATTCCGCTCATCCTTTCGGTTGTCCCTTCAGATACCGCGGTATCGGTTTCGTTCAAACCATTGTTTCGGCGGCGGCGCGGCCGAAGCGTATGCAACGAGCCGGGATCGACGGCATGGACGATCAGAGTCCGATTGCGATCGGCACCCGCGGAGTGCGGAACCTCGCGACCCCTCGGGGCGGCCTTAAAAGTGTCGCGATGATTCCGTGTGATCCCTCCCGATCATCCCGACCCCAATGAAATTATTTTCAACGCTTCGGGAACAAAAGCTCCGCTTCAGAATTGTTCCGCTTCGCCCGAATTTATGGAACCTAAACATCTGAAACACTTGCGGTATTCCGCTTGCTTTAGCAGCGGCCGCACGATTTGATGCGCTGAAAAATTTTGACCCGCACGTCATCGATTCGTATTGCGCATTGCTGTTTGAGGGGAATGCCATGAGTGATATCGGCTCTGCCGCTCCATCCACCAGGCGTCGTACTAAGGGCAAACCCTACACCAACGGAAAGCCGGATCCTTCGCAGGAATTGCTGCACGCGCTGCAGGCGATGCGAAGCGGCGATTTTTCGGTACGCATGACCGGCGACCATCTCGGGATCGAAGGCAAGATTGCCGATACGTTCAACGAGATCGTCGCCGCCAATCAGCGGATGGCGCAGCAGCTCGAGCGGGTCGGCCAGGTTGTCGGCCGCGAAGGAAAGACAAGGCAGCGCGTCAAGATCGGGCTTGCCAGCGGCTCATGGGCCGACATGGAAGGCTCGGTCAATACGCTGATCGATGATCTGCTCTGGCCGACACGCGAAGTGACCCGTGCGGTCGCCGCGGTCGCGCAAGGGGATCTTTTGCAAACCGTTCAGCTCGACGTCGACGGCCGCCCACTGGGCGGCGAATTTTTGCAGTCGGCCAATATCGTCAACACCATGATCAAGCAGCTCAGCGTGTTCACCTCCGAGGTGACGCGCGTCGCGCGCGAGGTCGGCACCGAAGGCAAACTCGGCGGCCAGGCCCAGGTGCCGGAGGTGACGGGCGTCTGGAAGGATTTGACCGAGAGCGTCAACTCGATGGCCAACAATCTCACCGGCCAGGTCCGCAACATCGCGGAAGTCACCATCGCGGTCGCCAATGGCGACCTGTCCAAGAAAATCACGGTCGACGTCCGTGGCGAAATCCTGCAGCTGAAAGAAGCCATCAACACCATGGTGGACCAGCTGCGCTCGTTCGCCTCCGAAGTGACCCGCGTCGCCCGCGAGGTCGGCACCGATGGCAAGCTCGGCGGCCAGGCGATCGTGCCCGGCGTCGCCGGAACGTGGAAGGACCTGACCGATTCCGTGAACGCGATGTGCGGCAACCTGACCGCGCAGGTGCGCAATATCGCCAACGTCACGACCGCGGTGGCCCGCGGCGACCTCTCGCGCAAGATCACGGTGGACGTGCGCGGCGAAATCCTGGAGCTGAAGGACACCATCAACACGATGGTCGATCAGCTCAACTCGTTTGCCTCCGAAGTGACGCGCGTGGCGCGCGAGGTCGGCACCGAAGGCAAACTCGGCGGCCAGGCCCAGGTGCCCGGCGTCGCCGGCACCTGGAAGGACCTCACCGACAACGTCAACTTCATGGCCTCGAACCTGACCGCCCAGGTCCGCAACATCGCCGATGTCGCGACTGCGATCGCCGGCGGCGACCTTTCCAAGAAGATCACGGTGAACGTATCGGGCGAAATCCTTCAGCTGAAGGAAACGCTCAATACCATGGTGGACCAGCTCAATGCCTTTGCCGGCGAAGTGACGCGCGTCGCGCGCGAGGTCGGCACCGACGGCCGGTTGGGCGGCCAGGCCAACGTGCTCGGCGTCGCCGGCACCTGGAAAGACCTGACCGAGAGCGTCAACTCGATGGCGAGCAACCTGACGGCGCAGGTTCGCAACATCGCGGAAGTGACGACCGCGGTCGCCAATGGCGACCTGTCCAAGAAGATCACGGTCGACGTGCGCGGCGAAATCCTCGAGCTGAAAGACACCATCAATACCATGGTCGATCAGCTCAACGCGTTTGCCGGCGAAGTGACGCGCGTCGCGCGCGAGGTCGGTACCGAAGGCAAGCTCGGCGGTCAGGCGCTGGTGCGCGGCGTCGCCGGCACCTGGAAGGATCTCACCGACGGCGTCAACTCGATGGCCTCCAATCTGACCGGCCAGGTCCGCAACATCGCCGAAGTCGCGACCGCCGTGGCGAAAGGGGATTTATCGAAGAAGATCACGGTCAACGTGTCGGGCGAAATCCTGCAAATGAAGGAAACCCTGAACACGATGGTCGACCAGCTCAACGCGTTTGCGTCCGAAGTCACGCGCGTGGCACGCGAAGTCGGCACCGACGGCAAGCTCGGCGGCCAGGCTCAGGTGACCGGCGTCGCCGGCACATGGAAAGACCTGACCGACAGCGTCAACTCGATGGCCGGCA
>JAQGKJ010000796.1 GCA_028290165.1 Bradyrhizobium sp.
CCACCCCGTTCGATGAAGACGACCGCATCGATCTGACGGCCTTCGCCGCGCTTTGCGAGCGTCAGATCGAAGCGGGTGCCGCGGCCATCGTGGTTTGCGAAACCACCGGCGAGGCCTCTACCCTGACGCTGGCCGAACAGGACACCCTCGTCCGCGCCGCGGTCGGGATCGCACGAGGCCGCGTCCGGGTGATTGCGGGGGCGGGATCGAATTCAACCGGCCAGGCCATCGAATTGACCCGGCGCGCCGAGGCGGCCGGCGCCGATGCGGTGCTTTCAGTCGTGCCCTATTACAACAAGCCGATGCAGGCCGGGATCGATGCGCATTTTCGGGCGATCACCGGTTCGACCACGCTGCCCATCATTATCCACGACATTCCATCCCGCACCATCCGCGAATTATCCGACGACACCCTCGTGCGGCTGGCGGAGTCGACGCAATTCATCGGCTTGAGGGATGGGAGCGGCGACGTCACGCGTCCCCTGCGGCTGCGGTCGCGGCTGCCATCCGCCTTTCGGCTATTGTCCGGCGACGACGCCACCGCGCTTGCCTTCATCGCCAGTGGCGGCGACGGCTGCATCTCCCTGATCTCGAATGTCGCACCGGATCTGTGCCGGGTGATCTTTTCAAGCTGCCGGCAGGGGCGATTGCAGTCCGCGAGATATCTGCAAAATCGACTGGCCCGCCTGACCACCGCGCTTTCCAGGGAAAGCCCGGCGGCGCTGAAATATGGCTTGTATTTGCTCGGCTTCATCTCGCCATACACCCGCCTGCCGATCGTCGAACTGGCCTGTTCGGCAAAAGCCGAGATCGCAAGTGCGATCGCGGAAATCGGCGACGAGGATCTCGGCTGCCCGATCGAAAGCTGGCACGGCCGCCGGCTTCAAATGGATGCGTCCGCCAAATCGTAGTGGCTGGTCTTTCGGTTGTGCGGAGTTCGGAGGTGCCCGATGGCGGCTCGGGCTCAGCTGCCGCCGGCGGAGGCGTGATCGAGAAAGTGCTTTTCCCGCCATTTAGGTCCCGGACCGCGCATATAGTGATCTTCCGGCCGGTATCTCCTGACGGACCCGTCCCAGGAGGGGCCCAAGAACCTCACCACAGAGCCAACGGCGCTGCGGAGTAGAAAAACAACAACCGATGCGGTGAACGAAGGCGGTCGCATCTGACGCTCCCTGCGAAATACTGAATTGGAATTCGGCTGGCCGGATGGCCCGCCATCTCATCGCGAATGCGATGTCGGCTCGGGTGTGGGTGCCGCCGGCCTGTCATTGGCCCGGTCGAAGCGAATGCCGCGAAGCTCGAGCTCGCGCTCCATGCGGCGCAGTTTTGCGCTGGCGATCGCTTCGATCATGGTCTTGAAATAGCCGTTGACGCGATTGAGCGCAGCACGTCCGCGACCGCGCGCTGACGAGGCCCGGCCGAACTGGTAGCCGCTCGGGTCCGAGCGGCCATCATCGCCGCGGAACGAGCCGCGATATTTATCGTCGCTGGCAAGAAAGTCGACCATCTTCGAACTCCGTGCTGGCTGAACTCCATGCTGGCTGGTGCAAGCCATTGGTCCGAACATGCGCAGGACGGCATAGGAAATCGAGGCGGCCTCTCGTGCCGTCTCATAGCCGCGCCATAAAGGTCCGTCGCGGACGGGACGACGTCATCTCGTCCCCGGCGTTTTTATGTCTCTCCTATGAGACGTAATGCCGGTCCATCTCGCATTCCTATGGCGTCGTCGGCACATCATGCGCATTGGATTCGCAAGGAGGCCGCCGTGGCTGCGATCACCTCTAATGCCGCACCTCAGAGGGAGCACGCGCGCGGACGTGCCTGCGCCGGATCCTTGCCGGCCGATGAGCCGGCCAAGGTCACCGCGCAATTCCAGCCTCTCGATCCCGGCATCGTCAACGAAGAGATCCCGGCATTTTTCATCGGACGCAACATGGAGGGATTCTGGGTTGCCCGCGACGCCAGAGGACAGATCGGCGGAATCTTTCTGCTGGAGACCTCGGCGCTGTCGTTTGCGAAGAGAAACAGCGAGCCGGCGGGCTGTGCAACGATATTTCCATCCGAAAGGTTCGAACTCGACCTCGAGAACAGCGGCAATCCGATTGTTGCTCCGCTGGGTTGGTTAAAGCGCCTTACAATCGGCTGCGGGAAGCAAATGACCGTCTTTATCGACAAGATGACGGAAGTCGTCAAACGGCGGTCGAAAGATCTTCACGGCCTTTGAAGGGGGCTTCGCTCGACGCCTTGTGAACGACAAGGAGCGAATGATTTTTGATATGACCATGCTAACGCACCCTCACCGACCCTTCGGACGGGCCCGCGACCTTTCTGGAGATACAGACGCGGCCAGGGCCGCCGCAGCGCAAGCGCGCCTTGCGACGATCAGGCAATTCTGCATGTGCGCACTAACCATCGTGGTGGCGGGAACTGCACTCACCGCCATCATCGCGCTAGAGGCCGCAATCTATCTTGGGCGCTTTAACTATCATTGACGGAGATCAAGTGCTGGATCGCGCCGTCCATAAGCATTGGCACTTCGGGCATCGCTTCGACAACAAGTTCTGAACCCGCTTCCTCGGCGACCTATCGCGTGCCGTCTATTCGGACAATCCCTTTGCGGAACGGAATGCGGTGCGTTTTGCATCGCGTTCCTTGGCCCACCTTTTTCCTATCGTACTCTCGACGTCGTCGAACGTGAATCTCTTGCCGTCACAGGGCATCCGCCAGTTCTCATCGATGACCCTTCCCGTTTTCTTGTAAACCAATCGGGCGGCTGGTTCCTCTTTGGGGCCGAAGCCTCCATACTTCATGCCCCATTGTCGCAAGAGCAGGATTACAGGATCCAACTCCTTTCCCTTCGCGGTCCGTCGATATTCGTAGCGGGGCGGGCGTTTGCTGTACAAATTTCGCTCGATGACACCGTCCTTCTCAAGCCGCTTCAATCGGACCGAGAGCAGGTGGGAGGACATGCCGGTTTGCGCCTGCAATTCGTCGAACCGCCGGGTGCCCATAACCAGTTCCCGAAGGATCAAAAGCGTCCAACGGTCGCCAACGACTGAACAGGCGCGTGCGATCGGACAGACACTGTCAGACACGCCATCCCAGCTCATTCCTGATTCCTCCAGCACGACGTTTCGAAATGCTCGATTGGGCCTTACGCAGCTCAATTCATTCGAAACTCTGTTTTTTGAAGTATCTCACGTGGCGGCCTTTTTTGCGAGCACTTTCTGAGCGCCCTCGTCTGAGTACGCGTTCTTGCCTGCAGCGAGCCAGGCGACGCCTCTTCGGTGCGACCCGCCCCGAAGTAACCGAAACGTGTTGACTTCAAATATTGAAGTTACGTTGACTTCCCTTTCCACGTGCTTCAAATACCGAAGTTACAAACGCCATTGTCTCGATCGACCTCCAACAACCACTCAACGAGGATGATATGACCGCACAAACATACGCCGCCGACCGTACGGCGCTTCTCATCGTCGATCCCTACAACGACTTCATGAGCGAGGGCGGCAAATTATACGAGATGATCAAGCAGACGGCGGAGGCGGCTGGCTTGTTCGATAACCTCCGCAAACTGCTGCCGGTGGTTAGATCTGCGGGTATCCAAGTCTTCATCGTACCGCACCACCGGGCTCACGAAGGTGATTTCGACCGATGGCAGCACATGAATCCGGCGCAGCTTCGCTCGCATCAGTCAAAAGTCTTCGAAGCCGGTAGCTGGGGCGGCGAGTTTCATCCGGAATTCGGGCCGCAGAAGGGCGACGTCGTCGTCCACGAGCATTGGGCCCAGAGCGGCTTCGCCAACACCGATCTCGATGCGCAGCTCAAGCAACGCGGAATCCAAAAAATCATCCTGGTCGGTTTCGTTGCCAACACGTGCATCGAATCCACGGGGCGCTTTGGAATGGAACTCGGCTATCACGTGACCTTGGTTCGCGATGCGACGGCCGCGTTCAGTCCGGAAGGAATGCGCGCAGCTCACGACCTCAACGGCCCCACATTCGCGCATGCCATTCTGACGACCGGGGAATTGTTGGGCCAGCTTCCCAGATCGGAAGAGCAC
>JAQGKJ010000803.1 GCA_028290165.1 Bradyrhizobium sp.
TCCTTGACGTGAAGTATATTATGCGAAACAGTATAAAAATCAACCGCGGTTCAGCAAATTTGAACCGAACGCCAAGGAGGCATTGATGGACCTGTATTTCTCGCCGCTCGCCTGCTCACTGGCGACCCGCATCGCGCTCTATGAAGCCAGGGCCGACGCCAATTATTTCGAGGTCGATCCCAAGACCAAGGTGGTGCAGAACGACGGCTCCAATTTTCGCGAGGTCAACCCGCTCGGGCTGGTGCCGACGCTGCGCACCGACGACGGGCTGGTGCTCACCGAGAATGCGGCGATCCTGCAATATGTCGCCGATCGCTTTCCGCAGGCCGGCATCGCGACCGGCCCCGGCATGGAACGTAGCCGCCTGCATCAATGGCTTTGCTTCATTGGCACCGAGCTGCACAAGGGATTGTTCGTGCCGGTGCTCGACAAGAACGCACCGCCTGAAATGAAAGCCTACGTGCTCGGCAAAGGCCTGTCGCGGCTCGACTATCTCGAGAACTATCTCAAGGGCCGCGAATTCCTGCTCGACCATTTCAGCGTCGCCGACGCCTACCTCGTCACCGTCATCAACTGGACCATGGCGACACCGCCGATCGCGCTGGCGAAATGGCCTGTCGCGAAAGCCTATTACGAGCGGCTGCGCGTACGCCCCAGCATCGCACGCGCGGTCGCGGAAGAGTTCAAGCTGTACCCGGCCGAACTCGCTCGGCACAAGGCGGCGGCGTAAGCACTCTCCACGGGGTGGTCCCCGCGAACGTGGGGGGCCCATAACCACCGGCGGGTGTGGTTTAAGGAAGTCGTTGGGCACCGAACTAAAATCGAAAGGCCTCGGCGTATGGGTCCCGCGTTCGCGGGGACGACGCCGAGACTAAGACGGACTATCCCCCAGCCCCGCAATATCCGCAGGCCTCGGCCCCGGTGCAGGCCAGTGAAAGCGGCGGTCTTTTTCCGCAATCGTGACGTCGTTGATGCTGGCTTCGCGGCGGCGCATCAGGCCATGCTCGTCGAATTCCCACTGCTCGTTGCCGTAGGAGCGATGCCACTGCCCGGCATCATCATGCCATTCGTACTGAAACCGCACCGCGATGCGGTTGCCGTCGAACGCCCAGAGATCCTTGATCAGGCGATAGTCGAGTTCTCTGCTCCATTTGCGGGTCAGGAACGCCACGATCGCGGCGCGACCTTCAAAAAATTCGGAGCGGTTACGCCAGCGGCTGTCCTCGGTATAGGCCAGCGCCACGCGCTCGGGATCGCGCGAATTCCAGGCGTCTTCGGCCATGCGGGCCTTTTGAGCTGCGGTTTCTCTGTTGAACGGCGGAAGCGGGGGACGCGACATGATGGCCTCGGGTTTTGGAATGGAAACGAGGATGGTATCGCGCCGATATAGTTAGTCGACGGAGCGTTCGTCAGCCCAGATCGGCCTTCAGCAACGCCCGCAGCGCTCTCGGGATCGGCTGCGCCCGGCCCTCGCTGATAAAGGCGACGCGCACCTGTGTCTTGACCAGCACGTCCTCGCCGCGCCGCACCTCCTGCGCCAGCGTGATTGAGGCGCCCTTCACCGCGACCGGCCAGGTCACGATATCGAGCACGTCATCCATGCGCGCGGGTTTCAGGTAATCGATCTGCATCGAACGCACCACGAAGGCAAATCCCGGGGTTTCCACCTGCGCCTCCGCAAACAGCGCGTGCTGCTCGGCGCCCATCAGCCGCAAATGATTGGTGCGCCCACGCTCCATGAAGCGCAGATAATTGGCGTGATAGACGATGCCGGAAAAATCCGTGTCCTCGTAATAGACCCGGATCTGCATGTGATGGCGGCCGTCGCGGATCGCGCCGTCGAGATTTGATGCAGTCAATTGCGGCCCTCGATTGCTCTCGGAAGGCAACCGTTTTGCGCAAAATCGGTTCGACGCGCAAGCGGGTTGGCGTTGCCGCGGCCTACGTCACGGCTTGAGCCGACTCGCCCAATGTCACCAGCACGATTTCCGGTGGGACGCCGAGGCGGAACGGCATGAAGCTGCAGCCGAGGCCTCCGGAGACGATCACGTCGCAGTTAATCCGCGTGTGGCCATAGGCCAGCCGGTTTCCGTAGCGCGAGGGCACCACCGGCGACCAGCCGAACAGCCGCACCTGGCCGCCATGGGTATGTCCCGACAGTTGCAGCGCGACCCGCGACGGCACCCGCATCGCCACGTCGGGCTCGTGCGCCAACAGGATGACCGGCGCGTCATCGGTCACTTTCCCAAGCGTCGCGGCGAGATCATCGACGCCGATGCTCTTGACCCGCCGGAAGCGCCAAGCCGGAAGATACGCCAGTTGATCTCCGAGCCCGGCGAGCCAGAACGGCCTGCCGGCTTTGCTCAGCCGCGCCACGTCATTTTCGTAAACCGGAATGCCAGCGGCTTCGAGTGCGCGCCGGGCAGCGGTCAGCCCCTGCCCCTCTCGCTGCACTGTCTTGTCTTCCCACCAATCGTGATTGCCGAGAATCGCGTGAACGCCCAGCGGCGCCTTCAACCCGGCGAGCACTGGCGCCCATTCGCCGGCCGGAATGAACCGCGTCACGTGGCGGTGACCGGCCACATAGTCGCCCAGCATGACGATGACATCCGCATCGAGCGCATTGGTGCGCGCGACGATCGCCTCGATATGGTGCAGCGACATCCAGGGATCGCAGGCGTGAAGATCGGCAATGACGGCGATCCTGAGATGGAAATCGGCAGGCCACTGCGGCGGCTCGAGGTTGTACCGCGTGACGCCAAGCTGCAATACAGGCTCGCTGAACCCGTATGCCGTAGTTGATGCGCTGAAGGCGCCGAGTCCGGCGGTGTAGCGAAGGAAGTGACGGCGCGAAATCATGAATGGTTAATCGTGATGCATCCTCTTTCTAACGAGGGATTGCAGCCGAATTGGGGTGCGTTTGTGCAGAAAGCCGGCAGTACTGCCGCTAGTCTTCCTCGCCGCCGCGGAACAATCCGAACTGCGCCGGATCGCGCGCGGGCTCGGCGAGGCCGAGATGGCGGAAGGCGTGCGAGGTCAATAGCCGGCCGCGCGGGGTGCGCTGCAGACAGCCGCACTGGATCAAAAACGGCTCGATGATGTCCTCGATCGCATCGCGCGGCTCGGACAGCGCCGCCGCCATGGTCTCCACACCGACCGGACCGCCGCCGTAATTCATCGCAATGGTCGAGAGATAACGCCGGTCCATGGCATCGAGGCCAGCGGCATCGACTTCCAGCGCGCTCAGCGCGTTGTCGGCGATCGCGCGATCGATCGAGGCGGCGTCGGCGGCGGAGGCAAAATCGCGGACCCGCCGCAACAGCCGGCCGGCGATGCGCGGCGTGCCGCGGGCGCGGCGCGCGATTTCGTTGGCGCCGTCGCCCGTCATGCCGATCTTGAGCACGCGGGCGCCGCGGGTGACGATCTTTTCCAGTTCCTCTTCGGTGTAGAAATTCAACCGCACGGGGATGCCAAAGCGGTCGCGCAGCGGATTGGTCAGCAGCCCCGCGCGCGTGGTAGCGCCGACGAGGGTGAACTTTGCCAACTCGATCTTGACCGAGCGCGCCGCCGGCCCCTCGCCGATCATCAAGTCGAGCTGGAAATCCTCCATCGCCGGATACAACACTTCCTCGACCGCAGGGCTCAAGCGATGGATTTCATCGATGAACAGCACGTCGCGCTCTTCGAGGTTGGTCAGGAGCGCGGCGAGATCGCCGGCCTTGGCGATCACGGGCCCGGAGGTGGCGCGAAAGCCGACGCCCAGTTCGCGGGCCACGATCTGCGACAGCGTGGTCTTGCCGAGGCCCGGGGGGCCGACGAACAGCACGTGATCCAGCGCCTCGTTTCGCTTGCGCGCGGCCTCGATGAAGATCGCTAGATTGGCGCGCGCCTGGGCCTGGCCGACGAATTCTGAAAGCAATTGGGGGCGCAGCGCAGTGTCGGGCGCATCATCGGTGCGGCGCTCTGGCGTGACGATGCGGGAGGGCGGGGTCACTTCGCCAATTCCTTCAGCCCCAACCGAATGAGTTGCGCGGTCTCTGCCCCCTCACCGGCGCTGCGCGAAGCAGAGGCGATCGCAGCCGCCGCCTGAGGCGGACCGTAGCCGAGATTGACCAGCGCCGAGATTGCGTCGGTGACCGGGCGCGGCGCGCGGTCATGATCGATCGCGCCGGACAGATGCACCAGCGACGGATCGACGTTGGCAAAGGCCGGCGCCTTGTCCTTCAATTCGGTGACGATGCGCTCGGCGACTTTCGGGCCGACGCCCGGGGTGCGCGTCACCGCCGCCTTGTCGCGCAGCGCAATCGCGTTGGCGAGATCCGACGGCGGCAGGGTGCCGAGCACGGCAAGCGCGACCTTGGCGCCGACGCCCTGCACCGTCTGCAGCAGCCGGAACCATTCGCGCTCGACGTCACTGCGGAAGCCGAACAGTTTTATCTGGTCCTCGCGCACGTAAGTCTCGATCGAGAGCACCGCGGCCTCGCCGGGCGACGGCAGCGCCTGCAGCGTGCGGCCCGAGCAATGCACCTGATAGACGACCCCGCCGACGTCGAGGATCACAAAATCCTCGCCGTAGCTGTCGATCAGGCCCTTGAGCTTGCCGATCATACCTCGACCATCCTCAGCCGCAGCGTGGCGCTCTGGCGGTGATGTGCATGGGTAACGGCGATCGCCAGCGCATCGGCGGCGTCGGCGGATTTCGGGTCGGCCTTCGGCAGCAGAATCTTCAGCATCACCAGGATCTGGTTCTTGTCGGCATGGCCGGCTCCGACCACGGTCTTCTTGACCTGGTTCGGGGCATATTCGGCGACCGCTATCCCGAACATCGCCGGCGCCAGCATGGCAACGCCGCGTGCCTGGCCAAGTTTTAGCGTGGCGACGCCGTCCTTGTTGACAAAAGTCTGTTCGACCGCGGCTTCCGCCGGCTTGAATTCGCCGAGGACGGTGGCAAGCCCCTCATGGATCGCCAGCAGCCGGCTTGCCAGCGGCAGGCCTTCGGGCGGTTCCACCGATCCGCAACCGACGAAAGCAAGCTTGTTGCCCTCGATCTCGATCACGCCCCAGCCAGTGCGGCGCAGGCCCGGATCGATGCCAAGGATCCGAATGGGGTGGCGAATCGGGTGCGATGTCATGGGGTATTTTATACTCCATGCCGGAGTCTCAAGCCTAGCGTGGGTGATTTGCTATCAACCGTCATACCCGCGAAAGCAGCCCGACTCGTCATGCGCGGGCTTGACCCGCGCATCCATCCAAAAATGAAAAGCGATTTCAGTGCGATGGATTGCCGGGTCAAGCCCGGCAATGTCGAGGAGGAGAGCCCTACCCGCCCATCTTGGCGACCAGCGCATCGGAAACCTCGAAATTGGCGTAGACGTTCTGCACGTCGTCATGCTCGTTCAACAGATCGATCAGCTTCAGCAGTTTTTCGCCGGTCTCATCGTCCACCGGCACCGTGTTCTGCGGTTTCCAGGTCAGCGCGGCCTTGCGGGGTTCGCCGAATTTTGCCTCCAGCGCCTTCGCGACGTCGCGAAACGTCTCCGGCGAGGCGTAGATCTCGTGGCCGTTTTCGCTCGACGACACGTCGTCGGCACCGGCCTCGATCGCCGCATCCAACATCGCATCGTCAGAGGCGACCTTGGCGTCGTATTCGACGACCCCGGTGCGATCGAACATGAAGGCAACCGAGCCGGTTTCGCCGAGATTGCCGCCGGACTTGGTGAAGTAGGATCGGATATCGGACGCCGCGCGGTTGCGGTTATCGGTCAACGCCTCGATGATCACGGCAACGCCGCCCGGCCCGTAGCCTTCGTAGCGAATCTCGTCGTAATTCTCCCCTTCGGCGCCGATCGCCTTCTTCACCGCGCGCTCGATCGAGTCCTTCGACATGTTCTCCTGGCGGGCGGAAGTGATCGCGGCGCGCAGCCGCGCATTCATCGACGGGTCAGGCTGGCCCATCTTGGCCGCGACGGTGATTTCCCGCGCCAGCTTGGAGAACAGTTTCGATTTCTGGGCATCCTGCCGGCCCTTGCGGTGCATGATGTTCTTGAACTGGGAATGTCCGGCCATGCGGTCTCTTTCGGGATTCGTCGCCGATGTATCGGGTGGAAAGCGCGGCGTTATAGGCCGTTGACCTGCCAAAATCAAAGATTTGGCGGGGTTTTCGGTATGTCGGTAGTGCCCACTGCCTACGCAAGAGGCAATCGTTAACCATGACTTCACGCCGAGATGCGAGGATGACGGGCTCATTTCTCGTGTTCTCCCGAGGGCCCATGGCGTTCAGTTTGTTTCGAAAACGTCCGCCGGAACCGGCTGCGCCAGCGGTCGCGCCACAGGCAGTGATCCGGGGCGTGGCGGCCGATGCCTCCGCCGCATCCGACAGCGAATCCGCCAGAGAAATTCTCGAGCTGCTGGAACTCGAGTTGGGCGCGATGATCAGGCAGCTGGAGCGCGCGGCCCATTCCGTCGCCGGCGGCGCCGAGGGCACCGCCGCAACCCTGTCCACCATTCGCCAGCGCACTGACGCCCTGACCGGACGCACCACCGCCGCGCAGTCGACCGCGACGACGTTTTCGCAGGCCGCGGAAAAGTTCACCCATTCGGCTGAAGGCATCGGAGTCCAGGTGCGCGACGCCAGCCAGCTCGCCGATCAGGCCAGCGCAGCCGCCCGGGAAGCCCGCCTCAACGTCGATCGCTTGCGCGAATCCTCGGCCGCCATCGGCAATGTCGTCAATCTGATCGCGCAGATCGCCAGGCAGACCTCGCTGTTGGCCCTCAACTCCACCATCGAGGCAGCGCGGGCAGGTTCCGCCGGGCGCGGCTTTGCGGTGGTCGCCTCCGAGGTCAAGGCGCTCGCGGTGCAGACCCAGAACGCCACCGAAGAGATTACCAAGAAGATCGAAGCGCTGCAGAAGGATGCCGCCGGCTCGGTCGACGCGGTGCACCGGATCTCGCAGGCGATCGAGGCGATCCGCCCCGTGTTCGAAAACGTCAACGTCGCGGTGGCGGAGCAGAACGAAACCACCAGCCACATGTCCGCTAACGCCGCCTCCGCATCGCATTTCATCGTCTCGGTCGGCGACAGCGCCGCCGAAATCGACGCCGCGACCAGGGAGGCCGAGGCGCATGGCGAAAGCGTCGCCAACGCCGGCAAGGCGGTCACCGTGTTTACGCAGAAACTCAAATCGCGCTGCGCGGTGCTGTTGCGCCAGGACGGGAGCGAAGACCGGCGCAAGGGCGAACGGCTGCCATGCAATCTCAGAATCGAAATTCAGACCGCGCGCGGGCCGATCACCTCGGCCGTCTATGAGATTTCCATGGAAGGCATCTTGATCGCCGGAGCGGACGCCGGGATGTTGGCACCGAACGAACGTCTCAATGCCACGCTGGAGAGTGTCGGCTCCTGCAGGATTCGCATCGCCGAGCATTCCAAGGCTGGCGCGCAGGCCCGCTTCGAGGCACCCGATGCCGCGTTAAGCGAGAAGATCGAAGACAAGCTGTGGTCGATCCACGACGAGAACACCGAATTCGTGACCCGCGCCATGGAAGCCGGCGCCGCGCTGACCAAAATTTTCGAAGACGCCGTCGCAAGCGGCGCCATTTCAGCTGACGACATGTTCGATACCGATTACGTCGAGATATCGGGCACCAACCCGCTGCAGCACCGCACCCGGATTCTCGGCTGGGCGGATCGCGCGCTGCCGCCGTTTCAGGAGGCCTTCCTCGCCAAGGACCCGCGCATGGTGTTCTGCGTGATGATCGACCGCAACGGCTACCTGCCGGTGCACAACAAGGTCTACTCGCACCCGCAGCGCCCCGGCTACGTCACCTGGAATACCGCCAACAGCCGCAATCGCCGCATCTTCAATGATGCCGCGGGCCTCGCCGCCGGCCGCAACTTGCGCTCCTATCTGATCCAGAGCTACGCCCGCGACATGGGCAACGGCAAGACCGTCATGATGCGCGAGATCGACGTGCCGGTTCGCGTCAACGGCCGCCATTGGGGCGGTTTCCGCACCGCGTACAAGCTTTGACCGGGACCGACAACCGAACCGAAAGTCATGACCCAAGTATCGGATTTAGCGGCGCGGAAGAATGCAACGATGTCGGTTGCCCAGTCCGCAAAATTGGAACGCGCTGCGGCCGTCCCTTCGAACAGCGAACGTTTGGTCGATCAGCTCGCGAACCGGATCGGCGGCCTTGGGGTCGAGCTCGCGGACGTGGCGGGGAACCTGCAGGAAGTCGCCGGCCGGGTGTCCACCCAATCCGATCGGTTCGGGCACCTGCAAAAGACCGCAGAGACGATGGTTTCGGCCAATCATGGTATCGCAAGCGCCTCGCGCGCGGTGCAGTCCGCAGCGACCGCTGCCGTCAGTGAAATCACCCAGTCGCGCGCAGCGGTCGAGACCGCGGTCCAGCATATCGCCGAATTGATCGAAGCGGTGCGGCGCATCGAACTTCGTCTCGGCGATGTCGGAACGGCGCTGACGCAGGTGGCCAAGGTGTCCGGCTCGATCGAGGCGATCGCGAAACAGACCAACCTGCTGGCGTTGAATGCGACCATCGAGGCCGCGCGAGCAGGCGCCGCCGGCAGAGGCTTTGCGGTGGTCGCCAGCGAGGTCAAGAACCTTGCCGAAGCGACGCGCCAGGCCACGCAGCTGATCGGCGATA
>JAQGKJ010000821.1 GCA_028290165.1 Bradyrhizobium sp.
ATGCATGTGCTGTATGTCTATTGCCATCCGCTTGACGACAGCTTTCATGCCGCGATCCGGAAGGAAGCGTTGGCCGGGTTGAAAGCGGCGGGACATACGATCGACCTGCTCGATCTCTATGCCGAGGATTTCAACCCCGTGCTCACGGCCGAGCGGCGCCGCGATTATCACAACCCGGTGCGCAACCGGGCCAACAATCAGGCATATGTCGACCGGCTGATGGCCGCGAATGCCATGGTCGTGCAATTTCCGACCTGGTCGTTCGGGCCGCCTGCCATGTTAAAGGGCTGGTTCGACCGGATGTTCGGCCCGGGTATCGCGATGGATCTTTCAGATCCGGCACAAGCAAAGCCGCTGTTGCTTCACATGGGGCGTATCACCGGCATTTCGACCTATGGTCGCCCGCGCTGGCAAGCGCTCGCCATGGCCGATCCGCCGCGCAAGATCATCAAGCGGTATCTGCCCTGGTTTACGGGCTCCAAAGCCACGGTGCGCTATCACGCGCTGTACCACATGAACACCGCCACGCCGGCGAAGCGGGGCCGCTTTCTCGCCAAGGTCCGGCGGGAAATGGAACGTTTTTAGCTTGCCGCGTCACCAATGCTAGGCGTTGTCGGGCGCCGCCGCGACAGCTTCGATTTCGACGACAAATTCCGCCCGTACGAAGCCGGATACGATCATCAGTGTCGAAGCCGGCGGCGTCCCCGGAAATTGCCGGTCGCGCGAGCGCATATAGCCCTGCATATGCTCGCGAGCCGTCACATAGGCGTTGAGCCGGACGACATTGGCCAGCGTCATGCGATCTTCGGCGAGAATCGCGGCGATATTGGCAAAGCAACGATCAGCTTGCGCTTCACAATCCGCTGGAATCGTTTCGTCGGCGCTGAGGCCGAGTTGGCCCGAGATAAGCACCAGCCTGTGTCCGGCGGGTACCGCGATCCCGTGGCTGTATCGGGCAAAGGGAGGCTTGATCGAGGTAGGGGAAAGCGCGCGCAAAGCGATCGTGCCTCCTGGAAAGGTGAAAACGGAAAGCGGTGGCACTGGATGTTAGGTCAATTTTGCCAGCGGCGTCATTTGCGAATTCAGGAATGCCTGTTGTCCGGGGTGAGGGCGACGCCGTTTTCCGCTCTTGTCGATTGGCGCCGCAACCGTCGTTGCCCAAAAGGCAACGGATGGCTCGAATAAAAATGCTTTCAGATGACAGGATGCCTGTGCATCCTGAAAGCGGGTGAGGACGAACGTGGTCCGAAATCGGCCCGTCAAGCGTTTGACCTGGAAAAACATGGCCGGCGAAGCCGGCTCGAAACGAGGTAGCCGAGATGGCAAAGAAATTTCTGCCGCGAATGATCGCAGCCGCCCTGGTTGGAACTGGCGCGCTTCTCTGCTCGCTTGCGCCGGCGCTTGCCGCCGACAAGGTGACCTTTCTGACAAGCTGGTTCGCCCAGGCCGAGCATGGCGGCTTCTATCAGGCCAAGGCGACCGGGCTCTACGACAAGGCCGGTCTCGACGTGACCATCAAGATGGGCGGGCCACAGGTAAATGGCTCGCAGCTTCTGCTGGCCGGCGAGACGGACTTTATGATGGGCTATGACATTCAGGTGCTGAAGGTCCGCGAACAGAACCTGCCCCTGGTCACCGTCGCTTCTTCATTCCAGTTCGACCTGCAGGGGTTGATGACCCACGATGACGTGGCGGATATGGCAGCCCTGAAAGGCAAACCCATTCTGATCGCAGGATCCTCCCGCATTACCTTCTGGCCCTGGCTGCGCGCCAAATATGGTTTTACCGATGATCAGATACGGCCATACACATTCAACCTTCAGCCGTTCTTCGCCGACAAGAATGTCGCTCAGCAGGCCTATCCTTCCTCCGAGCCGTTCCAGGCGCAGGAGCAGAACGAAAAGGTAAATTTCTTTTTGCTGGCAGACGGCGGCTATCCACCTTACGGCTCGACGATTGTCACGACTGAAAAGATGGTCGCCGAAAAACCGGATGTGGTGGCCCGCTTCGTGAAGGCATCGCTCGAGGGCTGGCGCGACTACATGAAGAATCCGGCTCCAGCCAACGCTTTGATAAAGGCCGACAACCCCAAAATGACTGATCCACAGATCGCGTTTGCGATCGAGAAACTCAAGCAGAACAAGGCCATCGATGGCGGAGACGCGGCGACCCTTGGCATCGGGGTGATCACGTTCGACCGCTACAAGCAGATCTATGATTTCCTGGTCGCGGCCGAACTGCTCGATCCAAAGACGGACTGGAAGAAGGCCATCGATGTCCGCTTCGTCAAGGATCTCAAGGTCGGGGTGCAATAGGAACGGCCATGAACGCGCTTTTGCCCGGCGAGCCATTTGACGATAATATCGACCGAATGACAGCCAGCAGTGACCGGCCGCCGGCGGTGGAGGTGCTCTCAGCCGAGAAAGTCTTCGCCAACGGCGCCCGCGGGCTGGCGCCGATTGATCTCAGCATCGCGGATGGCGAGTTTCTGACGTTGATCGGACCATCCGGCTGCGGCAAGAGCACTCTTCTCAAATTGATCGCCAATCTCATTGAGCCTTCGGACGGTCGGCTGTTGTGGTGGCGGGGTGGATTCGATCAAGTGGGTCAGGAGGGGAGGCGCTTTGCCTTCGTGTTCCAGGAGCCCACCTTGATGCCGTGGGCCCGGGTGGATGCCAATGTGCGGTTGCCGCTTGAACTCGCCAACGTCGCCAACGCCAAGGGTGCGCCGATCGTGGCAGAGGCGATTGAGCGCGTCGGGTTGTCGGCATTTACGCGGCATTTTCCCCGCCAGCTATCCGGCGGCATGAAAATGCGGGTCTCCATCGCACGCGCACTCGTGACGAATCCCAATCTGTTGCTGATGGACGAACCCTTCGGCGCGCTTGACGAATTCACCCGGAACAAGCTTGACGCCGATCTGATCCGGCTATGGTGGGAACGCAAACTGACCACCGTCTTCGTAACGCACTCGATTTATGAAGCCGTATTTCTGTCGACCCGGATCATTGTCATGGCGTCGAATCCGGGGCGTATCTTCAGGACCATGACGATCGACGAACCGCAGCCGCGTGAGGAGGGGTTTCGCGACAGCCCGAAATTTGCGGCTTACTGCCGCGAATTGTCGACATGGCTGGCTGAAGCATCGCTCCCATCAGTATCCGGTGGCGTATCGTGAAGCCGCTGTTGCAATCAGAAACCTTTGTCCGGAGAGCCGCGCCACTTGCAGTCGGAGTGCTTTTGCTCGGTTTGTGGGAGGTTGGCTGCCGGCTTGCCTCGATCCCGGTATATCTGTTTCCGAAACCGAGCGACATCTTCACCAGCCTGTTGCAGCACGCCCCTTCATTGCTGCGGGCGCTGCTGGTGACTTTGCGTGTAACGCTGCAGGCGTTCGCGGCGGCTGTCATTCTTGGCACCCTGATCGCATTCATGTTTGTTCAGAACCGGGCGATCGAAATAAGTCTGTTTCCCTATGCCGTCCTGCTGCAGGTCACGCCTGTCGTTGCCATCGCGCCGCTCATCATCATTCTCGTGAAGAATACGCAGCTTTCGCTGACGATCTGCGCGACGCTGGTGGCGCTTTTTCCCGTCATCTCGAATACCACGCTCGGACTGCGAAGCGTGGACCCGGGGCTTGCGAATTACTTCCGCATGAATCGTGCCGGGCGTTTTAAAACGCTGGTAAAGCTCAGAATTCCAGGGGCGTTGCCCTATTTTTTCGGCGGCTTGCGAATTTCAAGCGGGCTCGCGCTTATCGGCGCGGTCGTTGCCGAGTTCGTCGCGGGAACCGGCGGCCGCTCATCCGGACTGGCCTATGAGATTTTGGACGCGGGATTCACACTGGATATCCCCCGCATGTTCGCCGCACTGTTCTTGATCACCATCACGGGGGTAGGATTGTTCGGAGCGATGGTTGTCTTATCCAGGCTCGCCTTGTCGAACTGGCACGAAAGCGAAATCGGAGCAGAGACATGACCGCCCTGCTGATCGAGAATGCGACCGGGATTTTCACCGGAGGTCCGGGCCCGGCTATGCGGACCAGCGGTTCGATCCGCATTCGAGATGGAGTGATCGTCGGAATCGGCGCGCTGCAGGCCGAGCCGAATGAGCGCAGGCTCGATGCAAGCGGCTGCGTTGTCTATCCCGGCCTGATATCGACCCATCATCATCTGTTCCAGAGTGTCCTGAAAGGCGTACGATCCGGCATCAATCTTCCGCTGGCAGGCTGGCTCCGTTCGGTCTCTTATACGTTTTGGTCGAAGATCGATGAGGAGGCGCTGGCTGTCGCTGCCCGGATCGGACTGACCGAGATGCTGTTGTCGGGCACGACGACGGTGGCTGATCACCACTATCTGTTCAGCGACACTTTTAGGTTCGATCCCGCGCAGGTGATTTTCGAAGTTGCGCGCAGCCTCGGCATCCGATTGGTATTCTGTCGCGGGGGCGCCACCAAGGGACGTCACTTCGACAATGGCAAAACCGTTCCGATGCCGATCGAATCGCTGGATCGCATGCTCCAATCGGTTGAAGCTTGCGCACAGCGCTTTCACGACACATCGCCAGGCAGCCTGTCCCATGTCGCACTGGCGCCAACCACTCCGACCTGGTCGCTCGATCCCGGAGAACTGAAAGAAGTGGTTGCGGCAGCACGCCGGATGAAACTGCGGCTGCACAGCCACTTGTCGGAATCTTCAGAGTACGTCGACTTTTGTCTGTCGGTCCACGGCAAGCGGCCGGTCGAATGGCTGGCCGACCACGATTGGCTTGGACCGGATGTGTGGTTCGCGCATCTGGTTCATCTGGACCCCAATGAGGTCCGGATTCTGGCGAGTACGGGCACCGGCATGGCGCATTGTCCGCAATCCAACTGTCGACTTGGCTCCGGTGTCGCCCCCGCCGATGCGATGGCTCGCTTGGGTGGCGCGGTATCCCTTGGCGTGGACGGCGCGGCATCCAACGAATCCGCCGACATGATCAGCGAGATGCATAGCGCCTGGCATACCCACCGGGCAGTCAAGGGTGCCGATGCGGTCACCGCGGAAGACGTCGTGCACTGGGCGACAGCCGGCGGCGCCCGCGTGCTGGGGCTGCCGCAGATCGGTACGCTGGCGCCGGGGCAACAGGCCGACATAGCCATCTTCAATCTCGATCAGCCGCGGCATTTCGGCATGCACGATCCGATGATTGCGCCGGTCACGTGCGCAGGCTCGGCCAGCCTTCGCTATTTGCTGATCGGAGGCCGGACCGTCGTGGAGAATGGTGCCATACCAGGCCTCGATATTCAAAAGCTCAAGTCGGATGCGGCCCGCGTTGTCGCGCGTTTGGCTGCCTGAACACCGGAGAAAACCATGCTGAATAGCAAACAACCCGTGCTTCGTCGCTTTTGGTACGCGGTCATGCCCGTCGATCATCTTAACGAGGGACCGCGGCCATTCACGCTTCTCGGCGAACCGATCGTCTTGTTCCTCGACGCGAAGGGCGAACCGGCCGCGCTTGAAGATCGCTGCTGCCACCGGACTGCCAAGCTGTCGAAAGGCTGGTGCAACAACGGCAATATCGTATGCGGCTATCACGGCTGGGAATATGACCGCGACGGCAAACTGGTTACGATTCCGCAGTTTCCATTTGAGCAGCCCATTCCCGACGCCAGGGCACGCTCGTTCCGAGCTAAGACTCGCTATGGCTACGTCTGGGTCGCGCTCGATGAACCGCTGAGCGACATTCCCGATATTCCTGAAGACCGGGACGCCGGCTACCGGCGGATCCACCAATTCTACGATAAGTGGAACACGGCTGCGCTTCGGTTGATGGAAAATTCGTTCGACAACGCCCATTTCGCCTTTGTGCATAAGGGTACCTTTGGCGACATCAATCAGACCAAACCCGAAAAGTACGAAATCGTCGAGACCGACTACGGATTTGACGCCGAAACCATCATCACCATCCGAAACCCGCCCAGCGCGGCGAGAATTACAGGAACTACCGATCCCACCACGAAGAGACACCAACGCAACAAATGGTTTATGCCGTTCTGCCGGCGGCTGGATATGGAATATCCGTCCGGCATCCGGCACATCATATTCAATTGCGCGACACCGGTGTCGGACGGCCAGATTCAAGTCGTTCAACTTCTCTTTCGCAACGACACCGAGGCGGACTGCTCCGCGCAGGAACTGATCGATTATGATGCCGCTATCATCGCGGAGGATAAAGATATGCTCGAATCCACCGACCCCGATGCCATCGTGGATACGAGCCGGAAGATCGAAAAGCACATGCCATCGGATCGGCCGGGAATTCTGATGCGCAAGCGCCTGCTCGATTTGCTTCACAGTCACAATGAAGAAGAGAGGCCTCGGCAGGAAATTGCTTGAGCTGTCGATGATATCGCTTTCCGGTTCTCAAAGAAATTTCCGGTGCAGGACCGCTCTTTCTCTTCGCATCAGCGCCAGCGGTACACCTGGTGGTATCATGTCCGAACAGCACGACAAGGAACTCCTGCGACGAGCCATCGCGCTGGCGGAAGAAGCGGTGGCGGGCGGCCATTCGGTGCTGTCATATGCGACGGCGAGGGACAAATCGTATCGGAAGCGCGGTCCGTTGCTCCCCATGATCCGCGAGACTGGACTGCTCATTCGGAAATGCAGGCGCTTCGTGCAGCGTCGGCCGCAATGACCTGGGAGTCGCTCGGCCGGGCTACGATCTATGCGAGCGGGGAGCCCTGTCCGATGTGTGCGGCGGCGATCTACTGGTTCAACATCCGCCGGTTGGTATTCTCTGTGGGCGAACCGGCGATGCGTGCCTTGCGCGAGCCGTATGAGCGTGCAGCCGGCATCGCCATGCGTTGCGACGAGATTTTCGCCCGATGTGGCCGCCAGGTGGAAGTCGTTGGGCCGCTGATTGAGCATGAGGGTCTACCTATCCATCGGCTTTTCTGGCCAAACGCTCGCGCAGACGTGTTATTTGGGAGGCGCTCCAGCGCGACGGCCAATCTGGCGAAACGTGGCCGGCGCGTTGCATATCGCGATTGCCAATCGACGTTTCCTCGAAAAAAGGACTCGTCTGAGCGAGCCATAAAACGGCTCAAACGCCGCTTTTGGCGCAACTCGGTCATTCGTGGTCTGGGACTAATTGGTGACCGTAGCTTTGCCGTGGCCCGCCGATGCAACACGTTTGCAACACGACGAACCTAAGCTATTGACATTGTTGAGCTGAAAAAGGTTTCCTAAACCGTAGGTCGTATGTTCGAGTCATGTCGGGATACGAAGCCCTCGCTGAAATTGAGGGTCGCTGGGCTAACCTGCGCGCGGGACACTTGACAGATGGGCGAAGGAGGAAGTCCCCCCGGGAAGGTTCTTCTTGCCGGCAGGTTCAGCGGTCTGCCTCAGTCGCGATTGTGTCGAGCAAATGCTCGAACCACGGATTTCTTGACCCACAGGACGTGCCGTCGCATGAGGCTCTCCGCCTCCGCCGGCTCGCGGCCGAGGATGGCATCGTAAATCTCATGATGCGCGCGATGTCGTTCCAAGACATCCGCCAGATTGAAGGCCATGACATTATGAGCAGATGCTTGCGGCATTCGCTGGCACAACCGCATCACGTCTTCGACGAGGCTTGAGCCGGCAGCGGCATGCACCGCGAAATGAAACGTCTTGTTGATTCGGGCATATGCTGCCCGCCGCGCTTCAGGATCGGCTTTGTCGGCGAGAGCGGCATCTCCATCCGCCAGAGATCGTTCGAGTTTTGCCCGCAGTGCGTCGGATAGCCCCTTTTCGGCAGCAAGCCTCGCAGCCAAGCCCTCTGCCAGCGCGCGCATCTCAAACGCGTCGACGATGTCGGACACCGAAAACTCTCGAACAGTAAATCCCTTATTCGGTCGGTAGTGAAGCAAGCCCTCCCCGGCGAGCATTTGCATGGCAGCGCGGATTGGGGTGCGCGAGACGCCTAGATCGTGGCTGAGACGCACTTCATTCATCCGACTTCCCAGCGGATACCTTCCGTCGAGAAGCGCTTGCCTGAGTTGTTCCAGAATCCAGGCGGAGCGCGTGGGGTTCGACGGAACATCGACGCCATCGCATTCAGTTGTCAAACGAGTATCGCCAATCTGGGAGCTTCTGCGCATGCTCATGCGTCCCGTTCGCCAGATGCCCGGCGCAAGCGCCAGGATTGAGATGGTTATAAATGTATACATTATTACGTTGACATCGGAAGAGTGTATACACTAATTCGGGGCGAATGGTCATGCAGGGATTTCAAGAACAATGAGCTCAGGCTCGCCAATCGCGTCCGTGGCTGCGCCGGCCGCAAATGTCGTGGCGGTTGTCGGTGGCGACATCCCCTTCGTCGTCAGGCGTATCTATTGCGTCGGGCGCAACTACGTCGAACATATCCGCGAGATGAAGGAGGGCGACGAGCGAGACCCGCCGTTTTTCTTTCAGAAGCCGGCGGATGCGCTTGTCAACGACGGAGCGACCATCCCCTATCCGCCGCTGACCGACGACTTCCACCATGAGGTCGAACTCGTCGTCGCGATCGGTCGAGGCGGCCAAAGCATCCCCTTCGAAAACGCAGAGGCGCATATTTTCGGCTATGCCATCGGCATCGATCTGACGCGCCGCGACCGGCAACGCGAGGCGCGCGAGCGCGGTCTTCCATGGGAGATCGGCAAATCATTCGATCACTCGGCGCCGTGCGGCCCGATTCATCGCATCTCCTCCACCGGGGCCATCTCCAAAGGGGCGATTGCGCTGAGCGTCAATGGGGCGGTCCGCCAGAAAGGCGACATCGACGAGCTGATCTGGAACGTCCCCGAGATCATCACCAACCTCTCCAATCACTATGAGCTTCAGCCCGGCGATCTGATCTTCACGGGCACGCCGGCTGGCGTCGGCCCGATTGTTCCAGGTGACCGCCTGGAAAGCACAATCGATGGCCTTGGCATGCTGCGCATCGCCATCGGACCGAAAAAGGTGTGACGATGCTTCCAACAGAGCGGCTGCAATACTCGCCCATCCCGGACCGGAAGCCGTTGAAGCTGCCGGATAACGCACGTGTTGCCGTTTGGGTCATCGTCAACATCGAGGAATGGAATCCGCAAAAGACGATGCCGCGGACTGTCTTGACCCCGCCGGCAGGCGGATCGCCGACACCTGACATTCCCAACTGGTGCTGGCATGAATACGGCAATCGCGTCGGTTTCTGGCGGATGTTGGAAGTCCTCGACGATCTCAAGATACAAGCGGCGCTCGCGATCAACGGCACGGCGGTCCGCAGGTATGAACCGATATCTCGTGCCGCGCTCGATCGCGGTTGGGAATTCATCGGGCATGGATATACCCAGACCAACATGCAAAAGGTTCCCGACGAGCGCGACGATATTGCGAAGACACGCGATGCCATCCACGCTTTTACCGGCAAGGCGCCGCGCGGGTGGCTCGGGCCCGGCCTGACGGAGACATGGGAAACGCCCGACCTGCTGGTGGAGGAAGGGTTCGACTACGTTTGCGACTGGGTGCTGGACGACCAGCCCGTTTGGCTCAAGACTCGCACGAATCCGATCCTTAACGTCCCCTATACCCAGGAATGCAACGACGTGGCGATGATGCTGATTCAACATCACCCAGCGGCTGAGTATCGCAATCGCGCCATCGATCAGTTCGATCAGATTTACGCCGATGCCAAGACGTCGGCACGCGTGGTAGCTCTTGTCGTGCATCCCTACATCATGGGTGCTCCGCACCGGCTGCGTTACTTCCGAGAAGCGCTGCAGCATGTGCGAAAGCATTCGGATGCGCAGTTCTGGACCGGCGAATCCATCAGGAATTGGTATGTGGCGGCTAATCCCGCGCCGCGGTGACCGGACATAAACGGGGCAGGCTGTACGGAGAGCTAAATCATGGACCAAGCCGCAGCGTCGGCGGGCGTCGTAGAGACGCCGCGCACCTCTGGCATTGCGATCGCCGTTGCCGCCATCGTCGTCTTGATCTGCTCCTATTGCGTCAATGCGATGGACCGTACGCTATTCCCGTTGATGCTCACGGATGTGAGACGGGAATACGGCTTTACGCTGCCGCAGGCCGGACTGATGTCGACGTTCTTCACCCTGGGCATGACCCTGGCGGGAATTCCGACCGGCTATTTGATGTCGAGATATCAGCGCAAGACAGTGATCCAAGTCGGCATTTTCATCTATTCGGCGGCCACGATCATTACCGTGGTTGCGGTCGGATTCGCCGACATGCTGCTCTATCGCGCGATCACCGGAATCGGCGAGGCGATGCAGCTCACGGCGCTCCTCGCGGTGTTTTCCAGCTATTTCTCGCGCTATCGCGCCGCAGGGGTCGGCATCCTTAACTACGCCTATTCGGGGGGAGCGGCCATCGGGCCGGCCTTGGGAGCCAAGTTGCTGGTCGACTATGGGACGTGGCGCGGCCCCATGATCGTATTTGGTCTCATCGGATTTGTGATGATGGTGCTGATCGCTGCGGTGGTGCGTCCGTGGCTGAGTGAATCCAACACCGCGAAACAGCCGGAAGCCACGCGGTCCGTAGGCGGGTCCACGACGCTCAAAAATCTCAATACCTGCATCCTGGTTATCCTGAGCGTCATCTTCGGCCTCGCACTCTACGGCTATCTCGGGATGTATCCGACATTCCTGCGCGAGCAACTGCACTACGCGCCGGCCGACGCAGGGCGGGTGATGAGCATCTACGGATTGGGTGTTCTGGTGTCCGCCGGCTCCGGATGGCTGGGCGATCGCTTCTCGCCGCGAACGGTTCTCGCCACGAGTTTCCTGTTCGCGAGTGCAGTCGCGGCTCTCCTGTTCAACGGCCCGACCAATTTCGTGGCGCAAGCTGCGTTCTCGCTCCTGCTCGGCGCGACCTTCAGCGGAACAATCTTCGTCAACCTCGCCGCCTGTCATGTGAAATCGGTCTCGGCGGACCTCGCCGGCCGCGCCTCCGGCCTGTTCGTGACGAGCCTCTATGGTTCCGCGACGATTGCCGGATATGTCATTGGCTGGATCGTCGGTCTGGCCGGATGGACGGTCGCGGGCAATATTCAGCTCGTTCTGCTTTGCCTGGGCGGCGCGATCGTGTCATTGCCCCTGCGACCGGAGCGGATGGCGAGGCGGACAGGTTGACCGACCAACTACGCCTTCAAAAAGAGCAACGAGCAGCCGATGCCGTACGAATCTGACGATCTGCCGACCGTGACCGTCAACGTCTTTCCGGGCGGCTTCAACTGGGGCCTTTACGTCGGACAGGACAAAGGCTTCTTCGCGCAGCACGGCATCACCGTGCAGATGCAAGGCACGCCCAACTCCGTCACGCAGATGACCGATTTTGCTGAAGGCAAATTCGATATTGCTATGACGGCCGTCGACAATATCGTCGCCTATGTCGAGGGACAGGGTGAGGCCCCGATCGGGCCGC
>JAQGKJ010000011.1 GCA_028290165.1 Bradyrhizobium sp.
CCGCCACGCTGATCGGCCATGACGGCGCGATCGCCGGTTTCAACGCCGAGCAGTTGTTAAAACGCCTGGAGCGCCGGCCGCTCTCCGGCGCCGGCAATTTCCGCTCCGGCTCGACGCCCTACGACAATTTGACCATCGCGGTGAAATTCGCCGACGGCATCGCCACCGCCGAGGACATCCGCGTCGAAGGCCCGGCCGCGCGCATCACGCTGACCGGCACGGCCTCCGTGCCCGCGCGCGAATACGACATGAAGGGCATCGCCAGCCTGGTCTCGGCGCCGAACACCGTGTCCAGCTTCGACCTGCCCTTCGTGGTGCAGGGCCCGTGGGACGATCCCCTGATCTTCCCCGATCCCGAAAGCCTGATCCGCCGCTCGCCGGCCTCGGCGCCGCTGCTCGACGCGGTGAAGGATCGCAAGACGCGGGACGCGGTGCGCTCGGTGCTGGAGCGGTTTACGGGGGGTGGGGTGAAGCCGGCGGTGCCCGATCCGGAGGCGCCGGCTGCGACCGCGCCGGCGGCGGATGCGGCGAAGCCGAATTGATGCCTGTTAGGGCTCGCCTTAGGTGGGCGGAATAGCGAGAGCGTAGTCCGCCGTTCATCGAACTCGGGTCTGACGATCTTTTGCTCGGGTGTTCTTTTCTGTTGGCAGCCGAGGTCGAAGGTCAAGCCCTTTCGCCATCAGCCTCGCTGCGCCACCAAGCTCCTTCGACAGCCGCTCCGCTTCCTCGTTGAGAACAGTGATTAGCGTCTCAAACCCGATCTTCTTGCCGGTCTTGGGATGTTCCCACTTCCGGTCCTTTGCGACGGTAACAAGGAGACAACCCGCACGGCACTCGTCCGCTGCCATGTATTTCGTTAGAAGCTGATGGTTGATCGTATCGAAAAGGTCCGTCGCCGAGCGACTGTCACCGAGCTTGAGTTCAATTGTGGCTTGGTGCTTGGAGCCGGTCGATCTCAAACGTATGTCAGTTTCCTTCTCGTCCGCGGTCACGGATTCCTGATCGACCGTATAATTCTGTTTTGCTGCATTTTTTAACTCGCGCGCCAACTCGCGTCGCATCACGTGCTCGTCGGTAATGTTGGCCCATGCCTCGCGCGGAGATTCGTCCTGTAGCAAGAGATCGTCGACATCTTCCAGCCGGTCCCGCATGAGTGCGAACATGGCATCATTTGTCGCGGGGGGCGCCTCTCCGCTTCTGTCCAAAACGCCGAACTCGGTCTCCGTAAGCGCCGCGCTGTCAGCTTCCTCAGCGGCCTTCTCCTGCGCAATCGCAATAGCTCTATCCCTGAAATGGGCAAATAACGGAGCGTTCGCCATTTCGAGCTTTGCGGCCCAACCTTCGGGGCCGGTAGTGGCCATTAGCGCGCTAAGGATGGCATCCCGGCCTCTTTCAGCGTGATCGCGGGTACCGGGCGAATGATTTCCCTCGTGATGCGCGTCGTCTCCGATCCGGACATGTTGGTACCCGAGGCGAAGAAACCGAAGCAAGAGTGGAGGTGTGAACCCTGGCGCGCGCAAATCGAAGCCGCTACCGCCGTAACCGCGGTCGAAAAGCTGCGCGAACAATTGTACCCCCGAGCCCGTCGTCGAGACTAAGGTTTGCTCGAGTCCTTGCTCAAGAGCCTCAACGCCGGCGGTCGGATTTAGTTGAAGAAGAGCGGAAAGCCACACGTCCCCGAAGGGCGACGCAAGGTCGCTTGCCAGCCGTTGCTTCGCGGTCGACTCCATGAAGCGCCGATCATCTTCGTTACCGCTCTTCAGCAAGATTTCGAGAGCTTGACGGAGGTTCTGCTTGAATTGCTGGTTGTTTGGTTTGGAGTCAGTCTTAGCTACTTCGGCGAGCCACGTCCGAATTCGGGGGACGAAAAGCGCTGCTACAATCGCGGACGCGTGACTGACATTCTGAAGAAACAACGAATATTCATTTGCGTCTAACGTCTCGCGCATGGAAAGCCTCAGTTCCTCTCCAAGGACGCGATCCACGGCTTCCCGCGCGCCGGCAGCGCGTATCTTCGCGCCCCTGATCTGGCCGCCCCAGATGACCTCTCGCGATTTGGTGCTCATGGCCGGCGATTACAGCCGCCCTTGCGGCGCCAGGCAACGCCACCAGGATTAGAGGCTGGGAAGGTCGGCGCCACACCAAGGAGAGCGCGAAAGTTTCAGCTACGTTTCCGCTTTGTTAGCATGGCCTCGTACTGAGCCTTGACGAACGGCTCGTCGGTATTGCCCAGAACCTCGTTGAGTTCGGCGTCCTGCACACTTCCATCCAACCCGGGCGCCTGCACGAGCGCGGTAGCGAGGTGTTCATAAGCAATAGGATCGCGCATGAACGGCTTCAGGTAGGCGTCGAGATGGCCCTTGGAAGGGTTTTCGATTTCCTTGGTGAGCGCGTCGAGATAAGCGTCCTTCCTTGTAACCGACCAGTCGATGCTGAAGGCCCGCGCGTTGCGCGAGCACGGAATGCACGGCCATAATGGTGCGGCCGTTGCCGTCGAGGAATGGATGCCCGTACGCGAGATAGCCCATGATCTCACCGGGCTTGGTCTACATGTAGTCTTTGTCTTGTCCCTTGCGTAAGGCGAACTCGACCGCGGCGGCGATCTCCGGCGCATTCGCAAAAATGACCGCGCCCTTCCTGATGGTTAGTTTCGGCGCGGTCCGGGTGCGATCCTGTCCGGCCCAGGGATAGATCGCGCCAAACAGAATGCCGTGGGTCTTGAGCACGTCGTTGTAGGTGAGGACCTTGGAGCTGGCGAGATGCGCAAAAGCTTCGTCGAGACCCGTCATGAAAGACGCGTTCTCCGCGCGTTTGACGATCGCGAGGTCTTTCTCTTTTTCAAAATTGCGCAGATAGCCTTCGGTCGCGAAATCGCCAAACGGATCGAAGGTCACGGCTTGGCTTCACGCAGGTATTTCACTTGAAGATGGACGAGCCGCTGGCGGCTGAGATGGCCGGCACGATGCAAAGCAAAGAGCATGCATTCGATCTCGTCGGGCCGGATTGCGTCATCGGCGAGCCGCGTCATGTGCAAGGCAAGCCGATCGGAATGCGTCTGAGTGTAGGTGACATGATGCTGCGCCGCGAGCTCACGGATATAGGCGGCGGTGGAGTTCTCCGTCACTGTTTCAGGGCGTTCGGCCATGGCGAGAAATATAACATTCCTCGCGCCGAAAATCCATTAAATCGCTGGGAACGCTCCCCCAAATCTTTGTTTTTAAAGCCTTATTAGCCGACCTCTGGCGTGCCTCCAGACGGTTTTCACGAACTTCAGTGGTCTCCGGATCCCTCAATCTCGCGGCTTCCGAGGCCCGAGCGCAATCGCTATTGGCAAAGCGCATCACACATCCGCCCTACCGCCGGCGGGCGAACATAACACCCAGCATGAACGCGACCAGCAGCGAACCGAGCGGCGCTTCGCGCACGACGTTGCTCAGGATGCTCAAAGGCATTCCCGGTTTCCGGCCGGCGTCGATCGCGTCTCCGACGCGATTCACCGTTTCCTTCACTGCGTCGGATACCTTTTCGACCGTGGGCTTCGGCTCCGGGACCGGATCAAGGCCCTCGTAGACCAGTGGGGGTGCGTCCTCATCCTTCATGGCTTGCTCTCCTCTTGATTGCAGCCAATCGATCAGGCGGCGGATTGTTCCGGGATTGCGAGGCGACCCCGCGGCTCTGTTGAGTTAACACGCCCACAACTCGAACCGACCACGTCATTGCGAGGAGCGAAGCGACGAAGCAATCCACTCTTCATCTGTGACTCTGGATTGCTTCGCGGAGCCTGTCATCGGGCGCGCGTTCGCGCGACCCGTTGGCTCGCAATGACGGTGTTGGCTTCATCCGGGCGGCGAAGTCACGGTGGACAAGCCTGCTAATTTTGCCCGACGGGCAAATCACTAAATTGCTGTCCAGCCCCATTTGCAAAAATATTTCTGTTTTTCCGAACCCAAATCACTCCTATAACTCGCGCTGTCCTGCCCCACACAGGGGCGTATCGCGATCGTCACGGACGCGGGGTGGGATGCGGTGGACGCGGCAGCGTTGAGCGCAATGGGATCTCAGGGCAGGCGCAAGCCTGTGAGCGATCGCCAAGCGCACAGACGAAATATGTTGCTGCGGACGGAGAAGTCGTGTGGTCCTGACGCCCCGGCGCTGGCGTCAAGTTGGCGGAGATTTGTCGGCCCGACCGGGCGCGGACAAAACGTTAATCCGCAAGCGACGGTGACAACAAGCCGATCACCGGGGAGAGCACGAAGGAAACCGTTAAAACCATTGCGTGCGGGAGCGCCGGGTTGATCCGGTGGACCTGTGGTGACTACACTCGTGTGCGTTTTACATTGCACGCGAGGCTGCGGGTGCATTGGGCATCCGGCGTTCCCCACGCCCTCCGGGGCGGAAATTCATTCACAACTCGGGTGCATCGCGCCGCGAGAATGCGGACGTGCATCTTGACTTGGCTCTTTCAAAATTCGAGTAGCGAAGCGACCATGCTGTCGTCTCTGCGAAAGCAGGGACCCATAACCACCGTCGTTCGTTGGAGTAGAAGCCGTCGGCCACCGCACGCAAACGCGAGGCCGCGGCGTATAGGTCTCTGCTTTCGCAGGGACGACATCAAGTCCGTGCGTCGGCAAAACGCAAGCACGCCCGCCGGCATCGCGAGGCAAGAAAGGTGGGCACGGCGCAAGCGCGCCCTTGCCCACCCCACAAGTCTGTTACAACTCAGCGTTTAGTGTCCGGCGGGCGGGGACTCTATGGCGTTTTCGTAGCGCGACCAGTTGCCGTACGGGGCGCCCCAGCGATAGCCATAATAGGCGTTGGACTCATAGGGGTCGGAGCCGTAATAGGCATTGGAGTTATACGGGTTGCCGTAACGGAACGACTGAGCGACAGGGGCCGGCTCGCGGTATACCCGGTGGCTCCTGTGATGCTCCGCGGCTGCGGCGATCTGGACCGTTGATGCAACCAGCACGGCCGAACCGAGCACTGTCAGGATTGTCTTTCGCATTGCAGGTCTCCTTTAGTTTGCTTGGGCAGCTCCGCTGCGAGGCAATAAGGCGTCTCGCCGCGTCCGCCTTGGTCCTCCGAGATAGCGATGGGCGGCGCGAATTATTACGCTGCCGCCAATCACGAAGCGGCGAGCAAATTTGTTGGTCATGGATAGTTTGCGGCTAAATATTTGGCAGGCGATCGCTGCGGAACTTCGCTCGATGGCGAATAACCCCAATGGACTTCCCTGGGCCGATCCGGTTCAATGGAGGTCAAACGACGCAAGGCTTGCGAGAGAAAACCGATGAAGAAGCTGGTATTTGCAATTCTCCTGATCGCCTCGCCCGTGATCGCTTCCCCTGGCTGGGCGCAAACGAAATTGCTGCCCAAGAGCGCGACCGCCCGCGTCGACCCCTGCGCGCCAATCGGCCGGACCGCAGATGGCAAACTGGTCTACTCGATGAAGTGCGACAATTTGCCGGCGCCGCCACCGCCGCCACCGCAAGCTGAAATCAGGGAAGCACCGCCTCCGCAGCCGGAGGTGCAACGAAGCGGGATTTTCGGCTGGTCTTATGAAGCAAAGCGGCCGGACCAATAGACACGGTCTCTCTAAGGCGAAGGAAAAACGCCACCGGCAGCCGCGAACTGTCCGGCCTTTGCCGAGACTTGCAAAAGGTCTCTCGAATTTGGCCGCCGGATGGAATGTTCCTTGCTTCCGGAAGGCTTCCGCTGCAAATCTATTTCCTCAAAACCCTCCTTCTCCTGGCATCACGAGTATCCTGAATGAGCCAAATCATTGTCCACGCCGGCGACTTTACCTTCCAGGCCCGTTTCGAAGAACAGCTGGCGCCGAAAACCTGCGCGGCCTTTCGCAAGGCGATGCCATTCGAGAGCCAGGCGATCCATGTGCGCTGGAGCGGCGAGGGGGTGTGGATGCCGCTCGGCGATCTCGATTTTGGGGTCGGCTATGAGAACCACACCAGTTATCCCGCGCCCGGCCACATCATCCTGTATCCGGGCGGCATCAGCGAAACCGAAATCCTGCTCGCCTATAGCGGCGTGCATTTCTCCAGCAAGATGGGCCAACTGGCCGGCAACCATTTCATCACGCTCACCTCCAATCTCGAAAGCTTGCCTGAGATGGGCAAGACCGTGCTCTGGAAGGGCGCCCAGAAAGTCCGCTT
>JAQGKJ010000046.1 GCA_028290165.1 Bradyrhizobium sp.
CCCAACCTCGTCAATTCGGTAAAAGGCTTTGCGCAGCAGGAAAAGGATGTGCTGCTGGGCGTGACCAATGCGCGCGCCAAGGTCGGCAGCATCCAGGCGACGCCGGAGCTCGTCAACGATCCCGGCGCGTTCCAGAAATTCCAGGCCGCCCAGGGCGAGCTGTCCAGCGCACTGTCGAAGCTGCTGGTGGTGACTGAAAACTATCCGCAGCTCAAATCGGATGCGCTGTTTCGCGACCTGATGGCGCAACTGGAAGGCACCGAGAACCGCATCACCGTGGCGCGCAACCGCTATATCAAGACGGTGCAGGATTATAACGTCGGCATCCGCACGTTCCCGAACAACCTGACGGCGATGGCGTTCGGTTATAAGGAAAAGGCGAACTTTACGGTCGACAACGAAAAGGAAATCTCGACCGCGCCGAAGGTGGATTTCAATCCGGCACCGGCGCCAGCCGTGCCGGCGACACCCGCGAAGTAATTCGACAACCAGATTGACCGCGATGAACGCTGCAAGAGCCTCTCTTCTTGCGCTGCTGTTGTGCTGGGCATTCGCAGCCCGTGCCGACGTCGCGGTGCCGCCTTTGTCGGGGCGGGTCGTCGATCAGACCGGGACGCTGTCCAGCGGCGATATCGATTCGCTGACGCAGACCCTCAAAGCGCTGGAGTTAAGAAAGGGCAGCCAGGTCGTGGTGCTGATCGTGCCGACGACGCAGCCCGAAACCATCGAGCAGTATTCGATCCGGGTTGCGGAGGCCTGGAAGATCGGGCGCAGGAAGATCGACGATGGCGCACTATTGGTCGTCGCCAAGAACGACCATAAGCTGCGCATCGAGGTCGGCTACGGCCTCGAAGGCAGCCTCACCGACGTCACCTCGAGGCGCATCATCGACGAGGTGATCACGCCGCGATTCCGGAGCGGCGATTTCTCCGGCGGCATTTCGGCAGGCGTTGCGCACATCATCGGCGTGATCGACGGCGAGACGTTGCCCGCGCCCGCGCCCGAGGCGTCTCACGGGCAGGATTTCGGCGATTGGATTGGCTTTTTCAATCCGCTCAATCCGTTCTTCATTCTCGGCGTTGCTGCCATCGGCGCAATCCTGCGCCATACGCTGGGCAGGCTGATTGGCTCGGCCGCAACCGGCGGCGCGATCGGCGCGCTGGCCTGGTATCTCTTGGGATCGACCGCCATTGCGGCCATCCTGGGCGTGATTATTTCCGTCCTCACCTTTTTCGCCGACAGTATCCTTGCCGCGAGCCAGAATGCATCGCGTCAGTCTGGAGGCCGCGGCTGGTCGGGCGGCTCGTATTCCGGAGGCGGTGGCTGGAGCGGCGGCTCGAGCAACAGTTCAAGCGACAGCGGCGGGTTCAGCGGCGGCGGTGGCAGCTTCGGCGGCGGCGGCGCGTCTGGAAGCTGGTAGAATCTGGAGCTGGTAGAATGGGCATCGGGCGCATCGGCAAGCATCTCCTCGAGCACAACTGGCGGGTACGGCGAATTTTTCCGCCCCAGGTGTTGGCTGCGATCGAGGCGGCGATCAAGGCGGGCGAGGCCACGCATTCCGGTCAAGTCCGTTTTGTGGTGGAAGGCGCGCTGGATGGCAAACCGCTGTTCAAGAATCAGTCCGCGCGGGAGCGCGCGCTCGATATCTTTTCGCATCTGCGGATATGGGACACCGCCCACAATAACGGCGTGCTGATCTATCTTTTGCTCGCCGACCGCAAGGTCGAGATCGTCGCCGATCGCGGCATCGACGCAAAAGTTGGCGCCGCGGGCTGGGAAAAAATCTGCAAGGCGATGCAGACCGATTTCAGGAGCGGAAATTTCGAGACAGGTGTCATCAAGGGGATCGAGGCAGTCTCGCGCCAGTTGGCGGCGCATTTTCCCAAGCACGGGTCGGGGCCGAACGAACTGCCGGATAAGCCGGTGGTGATTTGATCAATAGTCGTCATTCCGGGGCGCGTCGAATCTGCCCGTTGAGCCATTGCAGCCGGTTGGCCGCGATCATCTTGAGGCCGGGGGACGCCTCGGGTGCGCAGGGGATTCGCTTTTCGAAAAATTTCAACGCCTGTCAAACGGATGCGACGCGCTTGCGCCGTCGTCGAGCTTGTCGAGGTTGTGCACCGGCCTCTCGGCGTTGGCGCAAAGCAGCATCGGCCAGGTTCGATGCGGCGCCGTCGCGCCGGTAAGAAAATCCGGGCCGGATGACTCCCTAAAATTTCGGTAAGGCGGCCGCTGGTAACGATTTCGCAAGCAATAAAAGTTACCAAATGGTCAACCTTTTCTGGAGATTTGACCGTGAGCGAACAAAACGCCGAGCAGACCAGCGGTGAAACCGGTTCCATCGGCGCCGGACCGGCCGCTCCCTATTCACCGGATGCCCTGAGCGAGCCGGTTACGGCCTCGGTGCAGGAACCGCTGAAAGAAACCGCCGATATTGCCTCCCCCGATCTGGTGCCCGAACAGGCCGCAGCCATCGAGGCCGACGCGCCCAAAGTGGAAGCCGCAAAGCCGGAAGCTCCCAAGGCAGACGCGCCGCCGGCCCCCGGCAGGATCATGATCATGTCATCCAGCGACCGCAGATGGGACAGCGACGGCGCTGGTCCCGAAGTGAAGTCCGAACAACAGAGTGCTGGAATGTTCGGCAAGCGGCGGTTCGCAGCGATCGCCGCCGTGGCGGCATTGGCTGCGATGGCGGGCGCGCTCGGTGGCGCGCTGGCGACCGCGGGCCTTTCGCATTACACCGGCGACGATACGGCAAGCGCCGGTAACCGCGCGCTCGAAGCCTCCGTCGCGCGGATCGACGCCGACATCCTGGCGCTGAAGGTCAGCGTCGAACACACTTCCAAAATGGGCATGAGCCAGTTCAACAAGACCAGCGACCGTCTCGACAAGGTCGAGAAGGCGCAGGCCGAGCCGGCCGCCAGGCTCGTCAGGCTCAGCGAGGCCGTGGATAAACTCCGCGCCGCGTCGCCGGCTGCGCCTGTGCCGGTCGCCGCCGCGCCGGTTGCGGCGAAGGAAGTCACGGGCTCGATTGCGGCCTCGGCGCCCGGAGCTGCGCCCAAGGCCGAGGTGGCGAGGCTGCCGACCGTGGAAGGCTGGGTGCTGCGTGACGTCGCCAATGGCAGCGCGCTGATCGAGGGACGGCACGGCATGTATGAGGTCTATGCCGGCGATCCCGTGCCGGGCCTCGGCCGGGTCGATGCCATCCGCCGCCAGGACGGCCGCTGGGTGGTCGTGACCACCAAGGGCCTGATCGTCGCGCGCTAAAAATTCGCCGCTTCACCGCGACGTGAAGCGGTCGTGTTGTGACATCCGGATTGCCGAAAGACAGTCGGTCCGCATTTCGGCTATTTTCCTGATTAGAAGCTAACCGCAAGAGCGTTGAATAAGGCTCTCCGCGCGGTGTTGGTCAGGACATGGACCGTATCTTGCGATTTCTTGTCACCATCTTGGTTTTGCTTTGCAGCGCATTGCCGGCGTGCGCGGCGCAAGGCGGGCCGGCGCTTGAGCGCGGTACCGCGATCACCGATCCGTTGGCGCTGCGCGAGCTCGATCACGGAAGATTTGGCCTGACCCGCGTCATGATCCCAATGAGATCGAGCAACGCGCCACTGACCAACAGCCAGTTGTTTGCCTGGCCCTCCATGGTTCCCGTCCGCAAGGCGCTTGACGCGGAATTCGACCGATACGTCTCAAGGCATAAAGCCGACCTTCCCAACGAAACCATCGGCGTCGGAACTTCCTTCGATTTTCAGCTGTTCGATCGCGCGCTGCTTAATTCCAATGATACCCGCTTCGTGCTGGCCGGCATCGTCAACCGAATGGACCGCGCCTATCTCTCCGAAGCAAACTGCGGTGAGATCCGGCTGATCTATCGCCTGACGCGGACGGGTCCCGCGACCGGGGAGGGCGCCGCCTCGCCGCGCCTGCCGATGACGCTCAACGTCGTGTTGAAGGCCAAACCCAATCATGCGATCGACGCCAACGGTATGGCGGTCACCTGTGCCGAGATCGCCCGTCGCTGGTTGGCCGCAGGCGATTTGCCGCTGACCGGCGCGGCGCTTGCGGAAAAGCTGACAGCGACAGATGGGCCGCTTGATTTGATCGGGTCTGAAAGTATCGACCGCATCGAGACCAATCTTCAGATCGCGCACGCGTCGAAATCGGCTGTTCGCGATTTCCGCACCGACTATCTCCTGAAAGTGTTTCACTACAATCCGCAATCCCAGACGTTCGAGGAAGCGCCGCTCGAAAACCAGATCGATCGCGAGCGGATTTTGGCGGATGAGAACCTCAAACGCGACTTCAAGACGTGGCTGCTCGATCCCAGGCACTTTTCCGAGCTGGATCGTGGCACGATCCTGATTCCCGACAAATTCCTGGCCACCGCTGCGATCGCTGCTACACCGGTCGGATTTGCGCCATCCAACCTGCAGCCCGCCTTCGGCCTTGTGCAGGGCGAGGGCGCAGCGGCGGATCCGGTATTCAGGGAGAGTGACGTCGTCGCCGCATTGAAAAAGGCAGCCGCGCGCGGCGACAGCTTGCAAAATATCCGCTCGGTCGCGGGCTTCGAGCATCGGCTCAACGACGTGACCTGCGCCGGCTGCCACCAGACGCGCGGCATCGGCGCTTTTCATTTCCCCGGCGTCGACTGGATGACGGCCAAGCCTGACAATTCAACCGTGGTGCCGGCGTCGCCGCATTTCTTCGGCGACCAGGTCCGTCGCCGTGATATTCTGACCTCGTTCCGCGACGGCAAGCGACCTGATTATTCGCGCGGCTTCTCCAGCCGCCCGCAAGTGCGCGGCAGCACCGAACTCGCCGGAACCGAATACGAGGACGGCTGGGGCGCGCATTGCTACGTCCAGCACGCCGGCGCCGCCGACAACGACCGGAGTTTCAGGTCATGGACCTGCGCCGAGGGGCTCGCATGTCAGGCCGCAAGCCAGGCCTCGCGCATGGGCATGTGTTTTGTGAAGTAGCGCCTGCGACCCAGCAATCGGCCAGATTGACAGTGGTCTCACTAATCGTGTTTCATCGCGGTAATCGCCTGA
>JAQGKJ010000053.1 GCA_028290165.1 Bradyrhizobium sp.
GATGAACATCACGGTGCCGGCCTTCCAGACCTGCAGCACCGGCATGCCGTAGATCGGAGATTTCGGATCGTCCTCGGCCGCCGGGTTGGTGACGTCGTTGGCGCCGATCACAAAGGAGACGTCGGCCTGGGCGAATTCCGAATTGATGTCCTCGAGTTCGAACACTTCGTCATAGGGCACGTTGGCCTCGGCAAGCAGCACGTTCATGTGGCCGGGCATGCGCCCGGCGACGGGGTGGATCGCGTACTTCACCTCGACGCCCTCTTTCTTGAGATTGTCGGCCATCTCGCGCAACGCGTGCTGCGCCTGCGCCACCGCCATGCCGTAGCCCGGCACGATGATCACCTTCTGCGCGTTCTTCATGATGAAGGCGGCATCATCCGCGGAACCGAGCTTTACCGGGCGGACTTCGCCACCCGCACCTGCGCCCGCGGCCGCCGTCTCACCGCCAAAACCGCCGAGAATGACCGAGATGAAGGAGCGGTTCATCGCGTGGCACATGATGTAGGACAGTATCGCGCCGGAAGAACCCACCAATGCGCCGGTGATGATCAGCGCCGAATTGCCAAGGGTAAAACCGATGCCGGCGGCGGCCCAGCCGGAATAGGAGTTCAGCATCGAGATCACGACCGGCATATCGGCACCGCCGATCGGGATGATCAGGAGCGCGCCAAGCGCCAGCGCGATAATGGTGATGAGCCAGAAGTCGATCGCGCTGCCGAACATCACGAGCCTGACGATGAACACTACCAGCGCGACGCCGAGCGCGATGTTGATGACGTGACGCGCGGGCAGGATGATCGGCGCGCCGCTCATGCGGCCCGACAGTTTTGCAAACGCGATCACCGAGCCGGTGAACGTCAACGCGCCGATGGCGACGCCGAGCGACATTTCAACGAGACTCTGCGGATGAATGTGGCCGGGCGTGCCGATGTCGAAGGCCTCCGGCGCATAGAACGCCCCGGCCGCGACCAGTACCGCGGCCATGCCGACCAGCGAGTGAAACGCCGCGACCAGTTCCGGCATCGAGGTCATCGGCACCCGGCGCGCAACCACCGCGCCGATCGAGCCGCCGATGGCGACGCCGAGCACCACCAGCACCCAGCCGATGCCGTCGGCCGGCGGATGCGCGGCGAGCGTGGTCGCGATCGCGATCGCCATGCCGATCATGCCGAAGAAGTTGCCCTGGCGCGAGGATGCCGGGCTCGACAGGCCCCGCAGCGACAGGATGAACAGGACGCCTGCGACGAGGTATAAAACTGCTGCCAGATTGGCGTTCATCTAGAGGCCCCCCATTGTCTCGTCACCCCGAGGTGCACGCCGTTCACTTGATCTTCTTCTTGTACATCGCCAGCATTCGTTGCGTGACGAGGAAGCCGCCGAAGATATTCACGCTGGCAAAGATCAGCGCGACGAAGCCGAAGCCGCGCGCCCAGGCGCCGCCGCTGCCGACCATCGCGACGCCGACCGCGAGCAGCGCGCCGACCACGATCACCGACGAAATCGCGTTGGTCACCGACATCAGCGGCGTGTGCAGCGCAGGCGTCACCGACCACACCACGAAATAGCCGACGAACACGGCGAGCACGAAAATCGACAGCCGGAACACGAAGGGATCGACGGCCTGCGCGATATGATCCATGGCGGCTCTCCTTAAGCTTTCGGCTGGAAGTTCGGATGAATGACGGCGCCGTCCTTGGTCAGCAAGGTGGCCTTGACCAGTTCGTCGTCCCACTTCACCGCGAGCGCCTTGGTCGATTTGTCGACCAGCGTCTCGATGAAGGAAAACAGGTTGCGCGCATAAAGGCTCGACGCTGACGCTGCGACGCGGCCGGCGACATTGGTGAAGCCGACGATCTTGATGCCGCCGACATCTGCGACTTCACCGGCCCTGGCGCCCTCGACGTTGCCGCCGCGCTCGACCGCGAGATCGACCAGCACCGAGCCCGGCTTCATCGACTTCACCATCTCTGATGTGACGAGGCGCGGCGCAGGCCGGCCCGGAATCAGCGCGGTGGTGTTGATGATGTCCTGCTTCTTGATGTGCTCGGCGGTCAGCGCCGCCTGCTTGGCCTGGTATTCTTTCGACATTTCCTTGGCGTAGCCGCCGGCGGTCTCGGCCTGCTTGAATTCCTCGTCCTCGACCGCGAGGAATTTGGCGCCGAGGCTTTCGACCTGCTCCTTCACCGCGGGCCGCACGTCGGTCGCGGTGACGACGGCACCGAGCCGCCGCGCGGTTGCGATCGCCTGCAGGCCGGCGACGCCGACGCCCATCACGAACACTTTTGCCGCCGGAATGGTGCCCGCCGCGGTCATCATCATTGGAAACGCGCGGCCGAAAGCCTCCGCCGCCTCGATCACCGCGCGGTAGCCGGCGAGATTGGCCTGGCTCGACAGCACGTCCATGACCTGGGCGCGGGTGATGCGCGGCATCAATTCCATCGCGAACGCCGAGATGCCGGCATCCGCCATCGCCTTCAGCGCGGCATCGTTGCCGTAGGGGTCCATGATGGCGATCACCAGCGCGCCGCGCTTGTAGTTGGCAAGCTCGCTGGCCTCGGGCCGCTTCACCTTTATCACGATGTCGGCGTCTTTGAGCGCGTCGGCGCTGACGGTGGCGCCGGCGGCGGTAAATTCCGAATCCGGCAGGCCCGACTTGATGCCCGCGCCCGGCTCGACGGCGATATCGACGCCCAGCGCCTTGAATTTTTTCACGGTGTCGGGGGATGCCGCGACCCGCGGCTCGGACGGATCGATTTCCTTGGCAACGGCAATCTTCATGGGGCCTCCGGCGGCGCGGGGGACGCGCGCGCAAACTAGCGCTTAATTCGCAAGGATGGATACCGGTTTTGCGAAGGGAATGCGTGCAATTCTGTATTGTCGCGCTGCCGGGCGGCGGCGCGAGCGGCCAAACATCAGGTCAGGAAAATCGCCATCATGGCGAGGATGAAGATGACGGCGGCGGTGCCGTATTTCACCAGCATGATGAAGCCTTCATAGGTCTGCTCATGGGCCGGATAATCGTTACCGTCAGCGGTCGTGTAGGCCACTTCGTTATGCTCTGCCATCGGTCTCTCCGGTCCATGTTCGCTTCCGGCGTGGAATTACCGCAAACACGGCGGGAGAGCAACGGCGATGGGCATTTTCTGCACTTGCTGCACTTGCGAGTTACTTGCCGGCCTCGCGCGGCCAATTGTCCCTGATCCAGCGGGTCAGGCTTTCCTCGCTGACCTCGCCGGCCGCGAGGGAGAGGATAATCGCTGTGGCCTGTGCCGGTTCAGGGCTGAAGGCGATGCCGTTCTTGAGCAGAAAGCCCATCATAGACATGAAGGCGATGCGCTTGTTGCCATCGACAAAGGCGCGATTTTTCGCAAGCCCAAATGCATAGGCTGCCGCAAGTTCGGCCATGTCTGATTGTTCGTATCGCCACTTATTGATCGGGCGCTCAAGCGCAGATCGCAGCATGCCTTCGTCGCGCAAGCCGGGAGCCCCACCGAAGCGACGCAGCTGGCGGCTATGGATTGCGATGGCCTGCTCGTAGGTGATCCAGAGCGGCTCGTTCGGCTCGCTCACGGTAATGGTCGACTTATTTTGCGAGCGCTGCGAGCGTGTCCTTGTACTTGTCCATAATCTGATCGGCCATTTCCATGGTCTTCTCGAAGTCGGGATCGTACGGCATTGCCTGAAACCCGCCGCCAGCGAGTTCGGTAATGTGCAGTTCCTGACCTCGCTTGAGGTCGAGCCGCTGCATCAATTCGCGAGGAAGTAGAAGACCGTCGGAATTTCCGATCTTTTTGATTTCGATTTTCATTGTGAAATCGTCCTTTTAGTTGAGCGCAATCGCTCCGAGTTCGTTCAATGAATTCGAGCCCCATAATGAACATCCAGAACGTTAAAGGTATGTTATACATTCGTATAACATACCTTTCCGTGCCGTTCAACAGATGTTTTACGCCCCCTGCCCGCTCAGGCCATCCCCTCCAACTCATCAATCATGCCGGCGATCCCCGACAGCCCGCCGTCCCAGAATTTGGGGTCCCTGGCGTCCAGCCCGAACGGCTTGAGCAGTTCGGAATAGTGCTTGGTGCCTCCCG
>JAQGKJ010000059.1 GCA_028290165.1 Bradyrhizobium sp.
GCGCACGGTCAATTTCTACAACTGGTCGAACTACATGGCGCCGGGGGTGCTCGAAGACTTCACCAGGGAAACCGGCATCAAGGTCGTCTACGACACGTTCGATGCCAATGAGACGCTGGAGACGCGACTGCTGGCAGGAAAATCGGGCTATGACGTCGTCGTTCCCACCGCTTATTTCCTGCAGCGCCAGATCACGGCGAATGTTTTCCAGAAGCTCGACAAGTCGAAGCTGCCGAATCTGGCCAACGCCTGGCCGGTGGTGACGAAACAACTCGCGATCTACGACCCCGGCAATCAATACGGCGCCAATTATATGTGGGGCACGACCGGGATCGGCTACAGCGTCAAGGCCGTGCAGAAAATCTTAGGCCCTGACGCGAAGATCGACAGTTGGGACGTCGTCTTCAAGCCCGAGAATCTCGCGAAATTCAGGGATTGCGGCATCCACATGCTGGATTCCGCCGATGATATTTTCCCCGCGGCCTTAAGCTATCTCGGGCTCAATCCCAATTCGACCAAACAGGCCGACCTCGAAAAGGCCGCCGACCTCGTCATCAAGATCAGACCCTATGTCCGCAAGTTTCATTCGTCGGAATATCTGAGCGCGCTGGCGACCGGCGAAATCTGCTTCGTGGTGGGCTGGTCGGGCGACATCATGCAGGCGCGCAGCCGCGCGGCGGAAGCCAGGAACGACATCGAGATCGGTTACGCCATTCCGAAAGAGGGCGCGCAGATGTTTTTCGACAATCTCGCGATCCCCGCCGATGCCAGGAACGTCACCGAAGCCTACGAGCTGATCAATTATCTCTACCGGCCCGATGTAGCTGCTAAAAATTCGGATTTCCTGTCCTACGCCAACGGCAATCTCGCGAGCCAGAAGCTGGTTGATTCGAATATCCTCAACGACAAGAACATCTATCCGGATGAGGCGACGCAGAAGAAGCTGTTCGTGATCACCGCACGCGATCCGGCGACGCAGCGCATCATCAACCGGCTGTGGACGCGGGTGAAGACGGGGCGGTAGCCGCTACAAGGGTTTTCCGTCATGGCCGGGCTTGTCCCGGCCATCCACGCCCTTTGTTGCTTTATACAGCTAAAGAACGTGGATGCCCGGCACAAGGCCGGGCATGACGAGTTTAGCGTAGACCTTACCGCCACCGCCGATGCAGCCACAGCCACTGATCCGGATATTCGCGGATCCAGCCCTCGACCACCGAGGTGATCGCCTGCATCGTGCCCTGAATGTCGATCTTTCCGGCGGCATCGCGCACCGGTTTCACTTCCTCGGATATTTCGGCACGAAAGCGATGACCGGGCAGGCGGATGACCCGGACACCGTGAACGGGACACTCGACCTGGCGCAGCAGCCGGGCCAGCATCGGATTGGCCCTGGTCTTGCGGCCGAAGAACGTCACCTCGACGCCGCCGGTCAGATACTGGTCGACCAGCATGGCGACGTGCTGGCCGTTTTGCAGGGCCTCGGCCAGCCTGAGCGGCGCGTCGCGGCCGGCCGGAATCAGCGTTCCCATCTTGACGGCGCGGATCTCCTGGATGATGCGATCGGCGGAGGCGATGTTCGGCCGCCGATACAGGATCGTGGCGTCGAGCCCATGCGCGACCGCAGCCAGAGCCGGCATTTCCCAGTTGCCGAGGTGGCTTGCAAAAATCAGCGCGGGCTTGCCGTCGAGCCGCAGCTGGGCAAACAATTCGTGGGTGCGCGTCTCGATTTCGATGCGACTGTCCTCGGGGTATCTGGGATCGTGTTCCCAGATGTGATCGAGATGGGCGAATTCCGCGCCGACGCGGCCGAGATTGTCCCAGACGCCTGCGAGAATGGTCTCGATTTCCTCAGGCGATTTTTCCGGAAACGCCGCGGTCAGGTTGGCGCGGCCGATCCCTTGCTCGCGCATGACAGGTCCGATCAGGCGCGTGATCCGGCCGAACAGGTTCGCCGTCCTGATCGGATCGAAATAACGGGTGGTTCGCAGCATTGCGATCGTCAAGGCACCGACAGAAGCCTCGGCGAGCGGCTTGGTTGCGTCGCGAATTCGGACTTTGGTGCGAAGCAGTAGCGGATGCATCAAAGACCAACGACGATCTTGCCGAACACCTGCCGGCTTTCCATGCGCTTCAGCGCGGTGGCGACATCCTCGATCGGCACTTCGGTGTCGATCACCGGATGCATGCCGCCGGCCATCTTGTCGAGGCTCTCGGCGATATTGCGGATGGTCGCGCCGAACGAACCGAAGATGCGGTATTGTTGCTGGAATAATTGCATCAGGTTGAGCGTCGTGGTCGGCCCCGAGGTCGAGCCGCAGGTCACGAGCCGCCCGCCGCGCTTCAAGGCAAGCAACGAGCCGCTGAATGTGTCGGCGCCGACATGCTCGAACACGACGTCGACGCCCTTCTTCTTCGTTATCTTGCGGGTCTCGTGCTCGAAGCGTTCCTTGCGATAATTGATGACGTGGTCGGCGCCGAGTGCCTTGACGCCGTCGATCTTGCGGTCATCGCCGACGGTGGTGATGACGGTGCAGCCGATCGCCTTGGACATCATGATGGCGACGGTCCCGATGCCGGAACCCCCGGCATGCACCAGCACGGTTTCGCCGGGCTGCAGCTTCGCGTTATCGAACAGCATGTGCTGGACGGTCGAAAACGCCACCGGCGCGCAGGCGGCGTCGCCCAAGCTTACGCCGTCCGGCACCGGAATCACCAGCCTTTCGCCGAGGTTCATGAGTTCGCGCGCAAAACCGTCGACATGAAAGCCCATGACGCCCGCGACGTCCTCGCAAAGGTTGTCGCGGCCTTCTTTGCAGGCGCGACAAACCCCGCAGGTGAGGGCGCCGTACATGACGACCGGTTGTCCCAGCTTGAAGCGCGTCACCCCTTCACCGACGGCTGCAATCTCGCCGGAGGCTTCCGCGCCAACGACCAGCGGCATCTTCCGCTTCGCAAACGCCATGCCGCGATAGCCCCAGACGTCGATGTGGTTGAGGGCCACCGCCTTCACCGCGATCTGCACTTCGCCTGCGCCGGGGGGTGGCGGCGCCGGTATCTCCGCAATCACCAGCTGGCGATCGGCAACAAGAGTGAGCGCACGCATGACGCCGTGTCTCCGGTAAGACGAAGGCTTTCCGACCGCGTGCGTATCGCCGGTTCGCACAATGACGTCAATCGCCGACATCGGAAGAGGGCTTGAGCCGGTCAGGCCGGCTCGCGTGTCAGGATCAGCGAAGCATTCTGGCCGCCGAAGCCGAACGAATTCGACATCACGGCGGTGACACGGGCGTCGCGCGCCTTGTTGCCAACCACGTCGAACAGGATGGTCGGATCCGGCGTTTCATAGTTGATGGTCGGCGGAATTCTCTGGTGTTCGAGCGTCAGCAGCGAAAACACCGCTTCGACGGCGCCGGCCGCCGAGATGGTATGGCCGACCATCGATTTGTTCGACGACACCGGAATTTGCTTGGCATGTTCGCCAAACACCGCCGATATCGAAAGATATTCCATCTTGTCGTTTTCTGGCGTCGCGGTGCCGTGGGCGTTGATGTGGTCGATCTGTTGTGGTGTCATGCCGGCGTCTGCCAAGGTCTTCAGCACGCAGCCGATGATCGGCTTGCCGTCGGGACTCGATCGGGTGCGGTGGAACGAGTCGGTCAGTTCGCCGCAGCCGGCCAGCACGCCAAGGATCGGCGCACCGCGGGCGGTGGCGGCCTCATAGCTTTCCAGCACCAGCGCACCGGCACCTTCCGCCATCACGAAACCGTCGCGATTTTTCGAGAATGGTTTGGACGCCGCCTGAGGCGGATCGTTCCGCGTCGACAGGGCGGACAGAAGTGAAAACCGGACCATCGCTTCCGGATTGACTGTACCCTCGGCGCCCACGCACAGGGCGGCATCGGCTTCGCCGCGGCGGATGGCTTCGACGCCGAGCTGGATCGCCGTCGCGCCGGATGCGCAGGCCGTCGAAAGCGAAATCGGCGAACCTTTGGTGCCGAATTTTTCCGCCAGATGACCTGCCACCGACCCGAACATGAAACGGCGATGATAGGGCGCGAACTTTCCGCCGCCAGAGACCTGCAGCAGGTCGTTGTAATCGAGTTCCTGCTTTCCGACGCTGCGTCCGAGCTCCA
>JAQGKJ010000074.1 GCA_028290165.1 Bradyrhizobium sp.
AAGCAGGGACCCATAGCCACCAAATGCAGTTGGTTTAGAAGGCGTTTACCACCCGCGCCTCATTGCCAGATCACACGGTATGGGTCCCTGCTTCGCAGGGACGACGCGAAAATCATGGGCCGGAACTACCGGCGCAGTATCGCTTTCATTCTCGCACCATCCTATATATGGCCCAAGGAATTGAGCACGGGAACGATGACGATCGACGAGATCCGGGATAATTTTGCGCTGCTGGACGATTGGGACGATCGCTACCGGTACGTCATCGAACTCGGCCGCACGCTGGGGCCGATGCCGGAAGCCGAGCACTCCGCCGCGAACAAGGTTCAGGGTTGCGCCAGCCAGGTCTGGCTCGCCAAGCAGTTCGACCGCAGCCACGGCAACGAGCCGCTCTTGAACTATCTCGGCGACAGCGACGCGCACATCGTGCGCGGGCTGATCGCGATCCTGCTGACGCTGTATTCCGGCCACACGCCGCGGCAAATTCTTGCAACCGATGCGCTTTCCGTGTTCGACGAATTCGGATTTCGGGAACATCTGACGCCGCAGCGTTCCAACGGCTTGCGCGCCATGGTCGAGCGCATCCGCTCCGACGCGCGCGAGGCGCTTGCCGCGGCCTCCTGAAACCTCCGCGGCCCCTGAAACCTCGACTTAAGCTAATGCATCCGGCGTTCACGCCGGCGTGATCGGTTGTTGTTCCGCAGCTCCAACAACCTGACGATGCCGGGGTCAACCTGTCTTTAAGGCATTTGTCGGATGATCCGCCGACAAAGGATGAGTTATGAGCGAGCTTCCGCCGGTCTGGCGCTTCATGCGGTCGCGATCCGGTCGCGGCTTTCTGCTGCACCTGAGCCTCTGCGCAGCCCTGTCTGTGGCGGTGGGCTGGGGGTTCTACTATTTCAGCGTAGACTGGTTCAAGGAACACAAGAGCCGGGAAAAGATCATCGCGCTCCAGCTGGTAGACGCCTTTGTCACCAACTATTCGGCGACCCGATCGCAATTCGGACCAGGCGCGCCGGTTCCGGCAACGTTCCGGGCCCATGCCATCGAGGCTTTCAACAAGCAGAACGGCGATAATTCCGATTTTCACCTGGCCTCGGTCGGCCGCCCCGGACGAGAGATTCTGACGCCGCCGACGGACTTGCAGATGGCCCGAACCGTCGAGGCGTTCGCGGCGACGCCAAATCCAAAGCCGGTATCGGAGCTGCTCGACGTCAACGGCGAACTGATGTTCCGCACGGTCTATCCGACGGTGGCGCACGAACAGAGTTGCGTCAGCTGTCATAACGCACTGCAGCCCGACAAGGCGCAGTGGCATTTGCACGACGTCATCGGTGCGTTCGTGATCGACGTGCCGATCTCGCCCTTTCTGCGCAGCGTGATGTGGCAAAGTACCGGCATTGGCTTCGGTCTCTTCCTCGCACTGGCGCTTGCGGGCCTGACCATTTCTCTTATGCATTTCCGTCAGCTGGAGGCTCTCGATGCGTCCACCACAAAGCTCGGTCGCACCCAGAACTTTCTTGATAGCATCATCGAGAACATGCCTGTGTCGGTTGCGGTCAAGGACGCGCGCGATCGTTGCTATGTCCTCATCAACCGGACCGCCGAAGCCATTTTCGGGATCACGCGCGGCGACCTGATCGGGAGACACGCCCATGATCGCTCCGGCGAGGAAGCCGCGAACGACTTGTTTCCGCTCGCAGGCGAAGCTCTAAGCACACAAGAGCTGCAAACCATCGACGAGCACGTGGTTCACACCCGTCACAACGGCACCCGCATCCTGACAACCAAAAATCTTTCGATACCGGACGAGACCGGCGAACAGCGCTATCTGCTCAGCCTTTCGGAAGATATTACCGAGCGCAAGCAGGCGGAGGCCCGCATCGAGCATTTGGCCCATTATGATGCCTTGACCGATCTGCCCAACCGGCCCGCTTTCGTGGAGCATCTCGGCCGCACCATCGCGGCCGCAAAGGTAAATGAAGGTTCGTTCGCCGTGCTGAGCATCGATCTCGATCGCTTCAAAGAGGTCAACGACATCTTCGGCCATGCGGTCGGTGACGATGTCCTCCGTGAGCTGTCGCAACAGCTGCGTGCGCTCGCCGGTGAGGCGTACCTGGCGCGGCTTGGGGGCGACGAGTTTACCCTGATCACGCCAAATGGCGATCATCCGGCGCTCGCCGAGATGCTCGCCGCACGTCTCCACTCAGCCGTCGCAACCGATCTGGAACGAAACGGCCAGCATCTGCGCGTCGGTATCAGCATCGGCATTGCGATCTTTCCGGCCGACGGCACCGACGCAACGACACTGCTCAACAATGCGGATGCGGCACTCTCGCGCGCCAAGGCTGCCGGCCGTGGCAAGACGCGCTTCTTCGAAATCGAAATGGATAATCGCTTGCGCGAGCGGCGCGCCATTCAACACGAGCTCTCCTCCGCCATCGAACGGAACGAACTGCGGCTTCACTATCAGCCGTTGGCGAAGATCGATGGCGAGGTGATCGGGTTCGAGGCCTTGGTCCGTTGGCATAATCCCCAGCGCGGCATTGTTTCACCCGCGACCTTCATTCCGGTTGCCGAGGAAAGCGGTCTCATTATGCAGATCGGCGAATGGGTGCTCCGCGAGGCCTGCCGCGAAGCGGCGTCGTGGTCACACCCTCTGCAGATTGCGGTCAATCTGTCGCCAATCCAGTTCCGCCACGGCGACCTTGCAGGATTGGTTCATTCGCTGCTGCTGGAAACCGGCCTTGCGCCGACGCGGCTGGAACTCGAAATCACCGAGGGTGTGCTGGTCGAGGATTTTGGCCGCGGCGTCTCGATCCTGCGTCGCCTAAAGTTGCTTGGCGTTCGCATCGCAATGGACGACTTCGGCACCGGATATTCGTCATTGTCCTATCTGCAATCGTTCCCGTTCGACAAAATCAAGATCGATCAGTCGTTCATCTCGAATGTGAAGAGCAACCCCCAGTCGGCAGCCATCGTCCGCGCCGTGATCGGGCTGGCGCACGGGCTCGGTCTCCCGGTGCTGGCGGAGGGCGTTGAGACAAAGGTCCAGCTTGATTTTCTTGCAGCGGAATCCTGCGATGAAGTGCAGGGTTACCTGATGGGGCGGCCGCATCCGATCCTGGAATATTCCGAACTGATCGGCCGCAATGGCGCGGCGGAAACAAAGCTGCGCAGCGCCTGAAGGTTCTGACTCATTTGCGCCGCCGCCGCTGCTGCCCGAGCCCCATTTTCTTGGCGAGCTGCGAACGCGCCACCGCATAATTCGGCGCCACCATCGGATAGTCGGCCGGCAGGCCCCATTTGTCGCGGTATTGCTCCGGAGTCAGGTTGTATTGCGTGCGCAAGTGCCGCGTCCGCGATTTGAAGCGCTTGCCGTCCTCCAGACCTACCAGGTAGTCCGGCGTCATCGACTTCTTCACCGGCACCGCGGGTTTTGCCGGCTCCAGCGGAGTTTCCACCCGGCCGGTCGAAACCCGCAGCAGGGCTGCGTGAATCTGGCTGATCAGGTTCGGGATTTCGGAAGCCGGCGTCGGGTTATTGCTGAGATAGGCGGAGACGATATTCGCGGTCAGGTCGATGAAATTCTTGCCGGCGGCGTCGGTCATGGCCTGAAACCTTTCGAACGTCGAAACGCGGGATCTAGCGGGATGGACAGTATCCCGAAGCGCCAATACGCTGCCGGAATCTTCCACTACTTGGCGAATATGAGCGGATTGCTCGTGAGGTGACAAGAACGGCGGCGCTTTATTTTCGAGGCAAGTTCGCCGGAAGTACAGGCGCGCTAGATTCGATCGAAACCGAAAAGGCTCTAGGGCCGCTGGTCGAGGTGCGCGCGCAGTTCGTCGATCGACGCAAACCGCATCATGCCTTCGGGCATCTGCGCCTCGATCGAGCCGTCGGAGTACAACGAATAGGCCATGCCGTCGACCACCCCGGATTTGAGAACCGTTACCTGCGGCTGCTCCTCATTTGGTGCGGCCGGCGGGTAGCGATCCGTCCCGGCTGCGCCGGCGCCCGGTTCGGTGAAGGTCGTTGGCGCCCGGCCGCTTCGCCGTGGCGGCAACGCATCGGCCCCCCTCGAGCGTTCCGATTTCGGCCAGGCATCGTCAAAGGTAGCGGGCGGCGGCTCGTTCGATTCGGCAGGGTGCGGCGTCGCGGCAGGCGGAGCGGATTGAGGATCGGTCAAAGACGGTTCGGCCGTTCGCGCCTGCGCCCGCTCGCGTTCCTTCCGCGATGACGAGGAAAACAACAGGTTCCGTCGCGGTTTTGCGGCCGGCGTTGTCTCCGCGGGCTCCGGTGGCACGTCGCCACGCCCGCGCTCGCGCGAGGCAGCCTCATCCTGCCACGGCGCGGCATTGCCGGCGGCTTCCGCGGCCGGCTGGTCGCGGCTGAACAGGAAACCCCCGTCTTCCGGGGCCTGATCGCCCAGCGCAGCGCTTGCCGATTGCAGCGTGGTCCCCGGGCGCTGTTCCCCGGGCATGCCGGGGCCAAGCCGGTCGGCAATATTCCTCAGCTCCCGGACAACGGTCCAGACGCCGAGCATGATGATCCCGGTACAGGCCGCGATCGCGCCCACAAGAATCAAGGTATTGCCGAAACTGAATTCCTTGACCGGAATCCCGAAACCGATCGCCAGAAGGCCAGCCAACAGCAAGCCAATTCCGGCGATCAACGACACAGCCATCATTGATCTCACCCCCCGGCCGCGCTCAAAATGCGCGCAAGCCCCCTGCGCCACGATACTGTCATATTGTCCGCCTCGCCAACCAGCAATTATGAAGACAGTTCCCGCAAACCACAGTCCGATCCCCGACCAACGAATGCGGTCGAGCCATTAACTTTTGTCGAACTTTTGTCGGCACTCGCTTTGGCCCCTACGAAGGTTCTGACGATTGCTGCGTTGCATCAGGGAAATTACGCCACAATTGCCAATTACTTGGAAACGGAACTGCGCTATATGGTTGCCGGGGAATGAGGCCCAAAAGCGCCAATGCTGGGCCTATAGGGACGCCGGGTTACCAATAGCCATGTCATCCATTACGACTTCGGCCATCGACACGCCTTTACGGCGCTCGGTGGAACGGACGTGTGACGACCTCGCCATCCTCGCGCTGGGGGTAGTTGCTTTAATCGCCAGTCTTACGTTTCGCGATTATGGCCTCGGCTGGGACGACTACACCCATGCCGAATATGCCGATCTCCTGCTGCGCATGTATGGTTCCGGTTTCAAGGACACCGGCGCGCTGTCGTTCGCCAATCTCTATATGTACGGCGGCGGTTTCGACATGGTCGCCGCACTGCTGCACAAGGTCATTCCGCTAGAGCTGTTTGAAACCCGCCGCCTGCTCGGCGCGGTTGTCGGCGTGATCGGCCTTACGGTGACATGGCGGCTTGGCCGGCGTGTCGGCGGTCCGCTTGCCGGCCTCGCGGCGCTGCTGCTGCTGGCGCTGTGCCCCACCTTCTACGGCCACATGTTCATGAACCCGAAGGACGCGCCATTTGCGGTAGCGATGGTGATCCTGATGCTGGGCCTGGTTCGCCTCGCCGAGGAATATCCGGAGCCCTCGCCGCGCACCATCCTGATCATCGGCCTTGGCGCCGGGCTGTCGATCGGTTCGCGAATCCTCGGCGGGCTCGCTCTGGTCTATGCGCTGATCGGCTTTATTCCGCTGTTGCTGGCGGAGATCCACAACAACGGCGCGCGCGCAGCGGCGCATCGCTTCCTGCAAGTTGTCTACGTGCTGCTGCCCGGCCTGATCCTCGGCTACCTCGTGATGGGGCTGATCTGGCCGTGGTCGATCATGGAGCCCGCTAATCCGTTCCATGCCCTGACCTACTTCTCGCATTTCTTCGAGAAACCCTGGAAGGAGATGTTCGACGGCGCGCTGGTGTCGGTGCCCGATATGCCGTGGTCGTATTTGCCGACCCTGTTTGCGCTGCAGCTTCCCGAAGTGCTGCTTGGTCTCTCGATCGCCGGCGTCATCGGCACCTTCGTGGTGTTGCCGCGCAACGATGTAACGGCCCCCCGCAAGACCATCCTTCTGATGCTGACGCTGGCGGCAACGCTGCCGCTCCTGATCGCGATGGTGAAGCGCCCGGCGCTCTACAACGGCATCCGTCATTTCATCTTTGTCATTCCACCGATGACGGTGCTCGCAGGCGCGGCCTTCGCATGGGGCTTGAACTGGCTCGGCGACCGTCGCCGCAGCTGGCAGCCTGCTGCTGTCGCTCTTTTCTCGTTCGGCCTGCTGTTGCCGCTCGGCGAAATGATCCGGCTGCACCCCTACCAATACACCCACTTCAATCACATTGCGGGCACGGTGCGCGCGGCCGACGATCGGTACATGCTGGATTACTGGGGGCTTGCATTAAAGCAGGCCTCCGACGGCCTGCGCGACGAGCTCGCCGAGCGCCAGGAAGCGCCGCCCAAGGGGCGCAAATGGAAGGTCGCGGTGTGCGGCCCGCAGCGTCCCGCCCAGGTCGCGCTCGGCCCCGACTTCACGATCGGCTGGGACAGCCACGCCGCCGATTTCGCGATGACGCTCGGCGAATTCTACTGCAAGGGCCTGACCGCGCCGGTTCTGGTGGAAATCAAGCGCGACGACGTGGTGTTCGCGCGCGTCTACGATATCCGCGGCCGCAGCATTTCCAGCCTGCTGGCGATTCCCGCGCCATAGGCCAGCGGACCGGCGCTCGAGAAGCATAACTGCCACGCCCCGGCCCCGCGCCTTGCTGCGGACCCGGCACGGGGCTACGCTGAAACTCGAAATCAACAGTTCATTTGGAGAAGCCGGTCATGTCGCCAGCGGAATCTCGCCTGAAGGGAATGCCGTCGGAAATGACGGATGCGGAGTGGACCCAGCGGGTCAATCTTGCCGCCTGCTATCGCCTGATCGCGCATTACGGCTGGGACGATCTGGTCGACACCCACATTTCCGCGCGGGTGCCCGGACCCGAGCATCATTTTCTGATCAATCCCTACGGCCTGATGTTCGACGAAATCAGCGCCTCCAGCCTGGTCAAGGTCGACCTCGACGGCAACCAGCTGACAAAAAGCGACTACAGCATCAACCCCGCCGGCTTCACCATCCACTCCGCGATCCACGAAGTGCGGGAGGACGCCGGCTGCGTACTTCATCTGCACACGCCCGACGGCACAGCGGTCGCGAGCTGTACGGAAGGCCTGCTGCCGATGAACCAGACCGCGCAGCTCGTCACCCACGATCTCGCCTATCACGACTATGAAGGCATTGCGCTCGATCATGACGAGCGTCCGCGCCTGCAAAAAGATCTCGGCAACAAGAACCACATGCTGCTGCGCAATCACGGCACGCTGACGGTCGGCCGCTCGGTCGCGTCCGCCTTCGAGCGCATGTTCCATCTGGAGCGGGCCTGCACCATGCAGGTACGCACCCGCATGCTGGGGCCGACGGCCTATCCGGTCGACCAGGCCGTCGTGGAAAAGAACGCCAGCCTGTTCTCGGATCCCGCGCGGCAGGAGCTGCGCTCGACGACGCTGGTATGGCCGGCGCTGCTGCGAAAACTCGACCGCCTCGACCCCAGCTACAAGAATTGAAATTGTCTGTTTTCCGTGTAATATCGCTCTCAACGACCTCTGCACTATCGGAAATCAAAACGCCGCCCAATTCCGGGCGGCGTTTTTATGTTGAGTTGGGGGACTGTCGGCTGCGTCGATACCCGAATGGACCGGACCAGGGTCATCGATTTCAAAAAGGGCATCGGCTGACGGACGAGCGGTCAGCGCCGAATCGTGGCATAAACCATTCAGCGGCGCATTTGTAATCTCGTGCCGCTCTCCCGAACTTCACCCCGTCGAGGGCCGGCGGGGTGTTTTCGCGGTATGGCAAAAAATGGCCCCGGTTAAGGGGCCATTCTCGTTTGTCGTCCCAATGATTAGTCGTCCCAATGACGGTGACGCTTGATGATTACCGTTCGGTCGCCATCATGATTGTACCAGCCGCGATGCAGCCCGCGGTCATGTTCGTAGAACTCGGCACGAGGGCCGCGATAGTCATCTCGGTCGCGGTAGTAATCTCGATCACTCCCGACCCGGACGCCAAAACCCTCAGCGCTTGCCACGTGGCGCGGACTCATTAGGCCGTGTACTCATTTGGGCGCTTGAATCACGTCCGAACCGATGCCTCCAACCGACAAAACCGGACAACCGGCATTTCCGAGATTACCCGGCACCCTCTAACCGGACATGCTGCGGACATGCCAAAATCGACGCGAATGACCCCATTTCGGACGTCAGCGGAAAAGCCGCGCTTCGTCTCGATTTCGCCATTTGTGTGTTGGCTCGCCCTACAATCGCAACCGTTTTCCCAAGTCTGAAATAGCGCGGTAGCGCAGCCCGTCCAATTTGGGTGCGGGATATCAGCACCGCGAAACCAAGCCAATGAAAATGACTCCAACGGGTGCTTTGATGCACCAGGCGCAAACTCGGCCGAAAAGCGCGGCATTCGTGTTTCACGAAGAAGTTTGGACTTACGAACGGCTTGCGACGGAGGCCGAACGCCTTGCGCGCGGACTGGCAGCGCGCGGCGTCGGACCGGGTGACCGCGTCGCCCTTCATATGATGAACAGGCCCGAAATGATCGTCGCCTGCTATGCCTGCTTCAAACTGGCGGCGATCGCGGCGCCGTTGCGAACCGCGTTCACATTCGCCGAGCTCGCTCCCCTTCTGCAGCGGCTAAAACCCGCGCTCTACATCGGCGAGATGGGCCTGTACGAAAATGTCGCCCCGGTTGACGCTTCAATCCTTGCGCCGGACAAACGCTTCGTCGTCAACGGAACCTTCGAAGACCACGGCGTCCAGCCGTGGGAGGCGCTGTTCGACGGAGCCACGGATGCTAAACTGCCGCTCTCGCCGGCTCCGTACAAACCGGCAGTGCTGATCAACACATCCGGAACGACGGGCACAAATTCGTCATTCACACACCGGAAACGCTATCTGAATCGGTAGACCTCATGATCAAGAATTGGGGGTTTTCGGACGACAATGTCATGGTCATGCCCTTGCCCATGGCGCATCTAGGCGGGCTTATGTGCTTCCTGTCTTTTATTCAGGTCGGTGCTCCTTTCATCTTGCTCCAGGGTTTCGACGCCGACACTGTCCTTGACTGCATTGAACGCCATCGTTGCACCACTTATATGGGGTTCCCTGCCCATTATGCGGCCCTGCTTGAGTCCCAGCTGGCACGGCCGTGCGATCTGGAATCCCTGCGAATCTGCTTTACCGGAGCGGATACCTGTCCGATCGATCTGCAGGAGCGCGTCACTTCGACCTTTGGCGCGCCCCTCTACAACATCTGGGCTGCCACGGAAGTATTTGGAAATCTGACCTTCGGTCTGCAGCAGGGGCCGGTGGTGCGGGTCCCGAAGGACGCCCAAATTCGGTTGGTCGACGAAAATGGCATGGATGTCGCCGACGGCGAGATCGGCGAGCTCCTGATCCGCGGGGCAAACGTCTTCGCCGGTTACTGGAACGACCCTCAAGCGACAGAGGAAAGCATGAAGGGCGGCTGGTATCATACCGGCGATCTGATGCGGCGCGGCGAGGGAGACGATCTCTGGTTCGTGTCTCGCAAGAAAGACATCATCATCCGCGGCGGTACCAATATCTCCCCTGCCGAAGTGGAGGAGGCGCTGATCGCCGCCCATCACGCGGTCGTGGAGGCGGCCGTGGCGGGCATACCGGATGCCGCGCTCGGCGAACGTGTGTTCGGTTTCGTAAAGCTCGCAGAAGGGACGAGCGACACAGTCGTTTCCGAAATCCTCCGCAAAGTCGCGACACGGCTGGCATCCTATAAGGTGCCCGAGGGCCTTAGGGTCGTCGATGAATTGCCCCGCAACGCGCTCAGCAAGGTCGATCGCAACATGTTGCAGGCCATGGCGGCCGCTATCGACAAATCTCTTCAAATGGGAACTGCGCCCTTGCAGCCGAAACAGCCAGATGAGCAGCCAACCCGGCGCGTCGCTGGGAATAGATAGTGCCTACTGCACAAAAGCCGGCGGCGGGCACCGCCCGCCGTTGCGCAGACGAATGGGGCTGGCACGGCGTTCGCAACAGTTCTTTCTGACTAAGCCGTTTGCCGGCACAAGTTGTCATCGCCGTCTCTCAATGTCTTAACCGTGGTACGTCGACAACGTAAGGCTGCCTCAGTTAGCCACTTTAGCGCGCGATGTCGCCTGTTGGCACGTTTGAGACATGCCAACCGGCTCAGGATTTATCCGCTAATCGGGTAAGACCGGAAGTGCTTGGCGCACGGTCAAAACGGTATTTTTGACCCTAACCGGACATTGAACTTGATCAGCGCGGCTGAGACCTAAGCGGCCCTTTGTGCAAAGGCGGCATGTTCGCGGCGAGGTGAGCGGCGTCCACACCCTCGATACCAAGGACGCGAATATTGCCTTGTTCGACGTTTGCGACGAGGTGCGCGATAGTGAATTGGCTAAGGTCCACAGCAGACAGGTCGTTTCGGAAACAGCCCGTCATTGGCCCGATCAACAGCGACTGGGTTGGCAATCAAACATCGCGCCGACGCTGCTGATCGGCAAAAACTAACCCCAATTCGGCCGAAGTCCGGACTTAATAATGTCTCGGCCAGGTTCCATTGCGTGCTGGCGATTTCGCAGCCGAGAAGCTGCTGGGGTCATTTTCGCTGTCAAGGCGGACATTTGCCGGGGGGAACAGGCAGTGGGGGCGGTGGGACGGTGCGGTCGCGAGATTGTATCTCGCTCGACGTCGCGGTTTGTCGCACGGTGCGGATTTGGCATCCGGCGATTTGATTCAAATTTTTCCACCAAGCTTTGCATCTCATTCGGATCGACTGCGGATTTTTCCGTGCGACCGACGTCCCTGCTTGAAGCCTTCATTTATCGCATCCAGAGAAACGCCCGCAGGCCCGTTACTGCGGCTCCAACAGCTAAGTGTTATTAGGAGTAGTGTATGAGTACCTACAGTGAGCACGGCAATCTCAATCCCAACGATCCTATGTATTATGCACCACGCTGGTTGCGTGAAAGATCGGCGTTGCGCTTATCCCCTTCGGGCGAACCAAGTTCCGAGCGCCCGAGAGGCCCTGTTTCCTCTTCACCTGCTTTCGACGGTTTGCTCGAGGAAGCGGTTCCCAGGGCTCTGCGGCGCCCACTCGATCCCGAGGTGATTCACGAATCTCAGGGGTTCGTGCGCGAACTGGATCGGCGGGTAGCGTTGATCAGGGTCGCCGGTCGCTTCGCAGCAGCCGTCGGCATTTCAGCCCTCGTGGCGTTGTTCTTCGCCATCATGGTCCGAGATTATGCCCGGCAACCGGACGGCGGTGCTTCGTCCTTCTCTGGGATATTACAATCGATAAAAACCGCTTTCTATCAGCCACCTCGGAGAGAGGATGACTTGAAGCCCGCTCTTTCCGAGTTTCAGACAATCCTAGCGTCAACGCGAACCAGCCAGGCCGTCATTACGCACGAGCAGTCCGAAACGGTGCTTCAACAATTTCTTCAATGGCGCCAAAAATCTGGCTCAACCGGAGCACCTCAATAGTGGAGCCGATCAATCAAACGGGCGGAGAAGCAACACTGCCTGATCACGGGTCCAACATGCCCTTGCGGAGTCTGCGATGACTCCTCGTTGGATGACGATTCTATTTGGTGTCTTGCTTGCAAGCGCTGCGGGCGCAGCGCCTGGTAACAAGATGGATGTTGTACGCGACCTTGCAGGCCGCATCGGACCGATCGTTGGTTCAGCGTTGGCCTGCGGGGACATCGCGCGGCCCCGCATTCGGGTTATCGTCGACAAATTCGCGGCTGTAATCAAGGAGGCCTCGTCCAACGAGGCTGAGCGTGACGACCTTACACAGCTACTCGATCGCAATGTCGCGGACGGCCGTGGTGCCGTGACCGCAGGAAAGATTGATTGCAGACTAGCAGACCGCCAGCTCGCTGATCTCGAACGGTCGATCGCCGCGCCCACTTTGGCCGCTGGAATTGCACCGTCTTCCGCCGCCGCCGCCACAGCGCCCGCAGCACCAGCCGTCAGCACCACGACCCGCGGCCTAAGCGATCGAGAAATCCGGTTCGGAATCGCGGCACCCTTTTCCGGTGCTGCAAGGGAACTGGGGCGCCAGATGAAGCTCGGGATCGATACCGCTTTCAACCGGGTCAACGACGCCGGGGGCGTGGAAGGCCGGATGCTCCGGCTCATCGCGGCTGATGACGGTTATGAACCGACGCGGACCGCCGATGCCATGAAACAACTCTACGAGAAAGACCAGGTATTCGGCATCATTGGAAATGTCGGAACCCCCACCGCGGTCGTTGCGGTGCCGTACGCGCTCGAGCGACGGCTTTTGTTCTTCGGCGCCTTCACGGGCGCCAACGTGCTCCGCAATGACCCTCCCGATCGCTATGTATTCAACTATCGTCCGAGCTACGCGGAGGAAACCGACGCCGTGGTGCGCTACCTGGTAAAAATGCGCCGGCTGCAACCCAGGCAGATCGCTGTTTTCGCGCAGCAGGATGCATACGGCGATTCGGGATTCGCCGGTGTCGCGAAGGCATTTCGTACGCTAGGCGCCAGTGACAGCGCAATTCTGCGGCTCAACTACAAGCGAAATACCGTGGATGTGGAAGAAGCGGTCAATCAACTGAAAGTGCAGAAGCCGCTGATCAAAGCGGTGGTCATGGTGTCGACTTATCGAGCCGCCGCAAAGTTCATCGAGAAGACCCGCGACCTCCATCCTGGGATGATTTACACCAACGTGTCGTTCGTGGGCAGCACCGCCCTTGCCGATGAATTGATGCTATTGGGAGCGCGCTATGCTAACGGCGTAATCGTCACGCAAGTGGTCCCGGCGGTTTCCGGCTATTCGAGTGTGGTTCTCGAATACAAAAATGCCCTTGCTAAATATTTTCCCGGAGAGGCGCCGGATTACGTATCGCTTGAAGGCTATGTTTCGGCGAACGTTCTGATCCTGGCTCTTAAACGTACCGGACCGCAACTCGATACCGAAAAGCTCATCGACAACTTGGAAAGTATGCGCAATCTCGACCTGGGGCTTGGAACCCCTCTCAGTTTTGGCCGCGCTGAACATCAGGCTTCGCACAAAATATGGGGAACGGCACTGGATGAAAACGGGCGGTTCCAGCCAATCGAACTTGAATAAGCATCCGTGTCATCGCCTGAACGCACAGGCGTTCGCTTTTCTCCGCCGCTCGCAGATCGGTGCTGCTGCGCGGCGACGCAATCTGCCAACTTTTTCGCAAACAAAGCTCATCTTGAAGGCGGCGCCTTCATGAGCTACGGCCCCCGACATCGTCGAAAGCTTTCGCTTGGCGGCGGCCCACGTGGATAAAATACTGAAGGGTGCCAAGGCCAGCCGACTTACTGTTGAGCAACCAACCAAATTCGAGTGGGCCATCAATCTGAGAACCTAAGGCTCTCGGCCTCACCGTCCTCCCGACTCTGCTCGCACGCGCCGACGACGCAATCGAATAAGCTGCCTATTGTTGCGATGCATGAGTCTCTTGTTGGCACTTTTCAGACATAGCGTGATGTCCGACTTAAGTCCGTAATGCGCACCAAAGCGGAAGTCCGCCAATGTCTATAAATTTATGAGTTCACGCCCTCGCTGGTCGTGGAACAGGTCCGAGTTGGCCGCCACGTACTCGGCCCAAAGCTGCTTCATCATCCTCTTCACTTCATCCGGATCGTAGCTGTCGCCCGTTGATGCCGCGTTTCCAAGTTGGCCCAGGCGCATGCTTCCAAAGCGAGGATCGCCACAGTGCGATGCAAAAAACGCATCGGTGGGCTTATGCGTAATGCCCTGCGGCGTAATATTGAATTGGTCTCTCCTGACTAGAATGCTCGCCATGGCCGCCTTCCCTTGAACCGAGACCGCCGCCTTTGGCTATCCGCGCGAGCGCTAATTATTCAACAGCGGGTCGTTGCAACCTTTGGCTATCCGCGCAAGGCGCCGCGTTAAAACGGCGGTCGGCGGTCTCCCCGAGTTAATACGTCGCCGAAGAATTCGTTCCGCGAGCAAGGCCTGGATTGTTTGACAAGCAGGGCTGGAACATTCCCGCACCATTGTCGATTATTTTACAACGCAACGGATTTAGCGAGATGCAGATTGAGAAGCGTGCACTTCTGGACCATGCCGGTCGTTGTCGGCGTACCGCTGATGAGATCGAGATGGAGCATGCTCGCGCCGCCGAGCGGCTGATAGCAATGGCACAAGAATATGAGGCCAGAGCGGCGACATTCGGCGATGGAAATGAAAGCTGCAGAGCGCCTGGGTGGAGACGGTCAGTTGATGGTCTCGCCGTTGCCGCGTTCGCCGCCTTGGCTCTTCTCGTGTTCGCCTGCGGCAAACTTCTTGGCGTCTAGGCGTGCGGCAGGCTTGAGAAGTTCCAACTTCGAAAACAAGCCACTGCGATATTTGACTCAGGCGATTAAGCGCAGCTTGTTCGGAGGGCAGGTCGGCTGCTTTGCCCGACGAGCAAATCAGCAAGGCTCGGTGATTTTTTATGTCCAGTCCCGTTTGCAAAAATATTTCGCTTTTCCCGTCGGGCAAATCAAACTTACAACTTGTGCCGTCTCACCCCTCAGAGGGGCGTATCATGATCGTCGCGAAACGCGGGGCGGGATGCGGTGGACGCAGATGGAGCTGCTGACGTGAGCGCCTTCCTGCGGACGGCGTAGTCGTGTGGTCCTGACGCCTCGACGCCGGCGTCAAGTCAGCGGAGGCAACTCCGCCGATGACGGTGACAAGAAAGCCGATCACCGGGGAGAGCACGAAGGAAACCGTTAAAACCATTGCGTGCGGG
>JAQGKJ010000091.1 GCA_028290165.1 Bradyrhizobium sp.
TAGAGGATTTTATAGGTGATATTGGCTTTTGACGCGATCGCCTGACGGATCGCGAGGCTGCCGGAGTGGAAATAGGTGCCGTCGCCGAGATTGGCGAACACGTGCTCTTCGTTGGTGAAGGGTGCGACACCGACCCACGGCACGCCCTCGCCCCCCATATGGGTAAACGTTTCGGTGTTGCGGTCCATCCACAGCGCCATGAAGTGGCAGCCGATACCGGCAAAGGCGCGGCTGCCCTCGGGCACTTTTGTCGAGGTATTGTGCGGACAGCCGGAACAGAAATACGGGGTGCGGCTAATCGGGGCCACCGCCTGCATCTGGGTGGCCTGGCGGCCGTTGAACCAGTCGGCTTTCGCGCGCAGCATCGCCGCGATTTCCGGGTTGAGGTTCAACCGCAGCAGCCGCTCGGTGAGCGAACTCGCCAATGATGCGACGCTGAGTTCCTCGGCAAAGGGAAGGAAGCGCTTGTCGTGCTCGTCCATCTTGCCGACGATGCGGGGACGGACATCGTCGCGCCAGTTGAACAGTTCCTGCTTGACTTGATTCTCGACAATCTCACGGCGCTCTTCGATAATGAAAATCTCTTCGAGGCCGACCGCGAATTCGCGCACCCCCTGCGGCTCCAGCGGCCACGGCATGCCGATCTTGTAAAGTCGCAGGCCGATCTTGGCGGCGACTTCGGGCGTGACGCCGAGCTCGCGCAATGCCTGACGGATATCCTCGTAGCTCTTGCCCGAAGCCATGATGCCGAACCGCGCGTTCGGCGAATCCATGGTGATGCGGTTGACCTTGTTGGCGCGGGCGAAGGCGATGGCGGCAAAGCCCTTGTAGTCCTGCAGGCGCCGGTCCTGATCGTAGCGGTCATCGGGCCCGCGCAGATTGAGGCCACCTGGCGGCATCTCGAAATCTGTCGGAATGATGAAGGGCCTCATCTCGTCGCTGAGGTCGATCTCCGCCGTGGTCTCCACGGTCTCGGTAATCACCTTCATGCCGACCCAGCAGCCGGAATAGCGCGACATCGCGATCCCCAGCAGTCCCATCTCGATCATTTCGTGGATGCTGGAGGGATAAAGATAGGGCATCAGCGCCGAGATGAAGGCGTGGTCCGACTGATGCGGCACGGTCGAGGATTTCGCGCCGTGATCGTCGCCGGCGAGACAGAGCACGCCGCCGTTCTTCGCTGAGCCCGCGGCATTGCCGTGGCGAAACACGTCGCCGCAGCGGTCGACGCCGGGCCCCTTGCCGTACCAGATGCCGACTACGCCATCGTGCCTGGCGCCCGGCGACAGATTGAGCTGTTGCGAGCCCCAGATCGCGGTCGCAGCCAGGTCTTCATTCACACCGGGCTGGAACTTGATGTTGTATTGTTCGAGGTGTTTTAGGGCGGCGAATAATTGCTGGTCGTAGCCGCCGAGCGGCGACCCCCGGTATCCCGTGACAAAACCCGCGGTATTGAGGCCGGCCGCGCGGTCGCGGCGGATCTGGGCCATCGGCAGGCGAACCAGCGCCTGAATGCCGGTCAGAAAGACATGGCCGGAGCCCTGGGTGTATTTTTGATCGAGACTGATCGGACCCTGGTTGATTCCCATTACACCCTCTTTAAGCCCTGAAGCAGCCGGCTTTTTTACCTAGCCATTCAACCCGTTAGAACAAGGCCGCACGCGCGTTCCAACTCCGTTCCCGCCAGTCTATGTCGGTTTTCACGGCCCGCGCATCACAAATCTGGGCAATGGTGCCCCGCATCCTCCAATCGCAATTTCATGCCGGATGAGGCCGTCCGTCTTTTCGGGTTGTGTCGCCATAAAGCGTCGCCGCGAAACGACATGGCGCTCTCATCGCGCTGGTTTCGCGCTATAGTGCGGCCGAGGAGGACAGATTGGTGCAGGGACGGCATTACGCAATGCGGGCGATTCTCGTGGCCGTGGTTTTGTGCACCGCATCAGCCCCAGCCGTTGCGCTGGCCGATGCTGCCGAAGAGACCATCGCGCACGGCAAGGCGCTGACGGACGCGGCGGATTGCGCGAGTTGCCATACCGCCGATCCCGCAAAACCGTTCGCCGGCGGAAAACGCATCGACACGCCTTTCGGGGCAATTTATTCGCCGAACCTCACGCCGGATCGCGAGACCGGCATCCGTGCCTGGAGCGACGCCGATTTCGTGCGCGCCTTGCGTTACGGCGTCGCCCCCGACGGTTCGCGCTATTACCCGGCATTCCCCTATCCGAATTTCACCAAGATGACCCGCCAGGACATCCAGGCGATCCGCGCCTATCTCACGACGCTGGAGCCGGTTCGCTACACCCCGCCGCCGCCGGAATTGCGCTGGCCGCTGAATTACCGCGTCGTGATGCGGGCGTGGAATTACCTGTTCTTCCGGCCCGGCATATTCGAGCCGAACCAGCAGAAAAGTGCGGAATGGAATCGCGGCGGTTATCTTGTCACGGGTGCTGCGCATTGCGGGGCATGCCACACGCCGAAAAACCTGTTCGGCGCCGACAAGCGCAGCCTCGCCTTTGGCGGCGGCCTGGTGCAGGGCTGGTTTGCGCCCCGCCTCGACAATGCCGAACGTAGCGGGCTGAAATCGTGGAGCGTCGACGACGTCATCGAGTATCTCTCCAGCGGCCGCAACGGCAAGAGCAACGCCGACGGGTTGATGGCGGAAATGGTAATCAATTCGACCTCGAAGATGAGCGATGCCGATGTCCGCGCGATTGCGGTCTATATCAAGGACCTCCCGGCGGGCGCGCCGGAGCCTGCGGTGACGCCACCGCCGCAAAGCGACATGACGGCGGGCGCCGCCATCTACGCCCACGCCTGCGTCTCCTGCCATGAGGCCGATGGCTCCGGTGCACCAAGGATCTATCCGCCGCTTCCCGGCAATGCCAACCTGCAATCCGCCGATCCCTCCAGCGCTCTTCGCATCATCCTCGACGGCGCACAGACGGTGACGACACCGCGGGCGCCCAACACCGGATCGATGCCGGCTTACGCCAAACAATTGTCGGATCAGGAAATCGCCGATGTCGCGAATTATATCCGGAATTCCTGGGGCAACGCGGCGCCGCCGGTGACGCCGGCGCAGGTCAGGAAAGCGCGGGCCGCGCGCTGACCTTGAAGCTCATTAAAGACCCGGCGGGACCGGGTCGATGTGTCTTCCATCGAACTCCGTTCATCTAACTCCGTTCGAGTTCCATCCAGCAAGGAAGATTGTTTCAATTGGGAACCGCACCCCCGCCGAGCGATTGTCCCACGCTAACGGAGGAAGCCCATCATGCCCTACAATGCGGACGATCCCTATCGGTCCAATCGTGCCGACGACGAATATCGCCGCGCGGCCCGTCTCGACAACGAGTTGCAGCCTGATCCTGAGCTAGGCGAGGGTCCGGCCAGCAGCAGCAAGATCGCGATGTTCGCGATCGCCGTCGCCGTGGTGCTCGGGGTGGTTTTCTACGGCCTGAATAATACGTCGATCAACCAGGCCGGCACCTCTTCGACCGCCCAGAACACGCAATCATCGCCGCCCGCCGCGCCTCCGGGCATGCGTGACGTCACCCCTCGCGCCAACACCGACCAGGGGACGACCACCGGTGCCGCGCCGGCACGCCCGCAGCAGTCGACGGCGCCTGCGCAGATGAATCGGTCCGCCAATCCGCCGGCCAGCGACGCGCCGGCCAGCAAGTAACGGCGAAAGCCGCCGACTAGAACGCTTGGCGCAGCGGGTACGCGTTTGCCCGCTGCGCATTTTGCTTGCGCGGATCAGCTGAACATCTTGTTCAGCTCGCCGCCGGGGTAGCCGTTGCCCAACTCGGTGAACGTGCCCTTCTCCGCCATCTCGCGTGCCGCACGCATGAATCCGCCCCACGCGGAGCGCGCCAGCGAGCCGCCGACACTGATGCGGCGAACGCCGAGATCGCCGGCTTGCGCGACCGAAAGACCGGACGCCCCGATCAAGAGATTGACGGGCTTGGGATGCACGGCCTTCACCACGGCCGATATCTGCTCCTTGGTTTTGATGCCGGGCGCGTAGAGGCAATCCGCCCCGGCCTGCGAATAGGCATTGAGCCGGTCGATCACCATGCCCAGGTCGGCTTGCCCAACCAGGAAACCTTCGCAGCGGCCGACCAGCAGCACGCCGCTACGGTCGGCATCGATGGCGGCACGCGCCGCCTTGATGCGCTCGATTGCGAAGGCGCGTTCGTAAAGCGGGTTGGCGACATCACCGGTGGAATCCTCGATCGAAAGCCCGGCAATACCGGTCTTGACCGCGCGCGCGACATTGGCGGCGACCTTTTCCGGCTTGTGCGCAAAGCCGCCTTCGAAATCGGCGTTGACGGGCAGATCGACGGCATTGCACAGCGCGGTGAGATGATCGCAGACCTCATCCAGCGTCACGCGATTGTCGGCTTTCCCGATTGACCACGCAAAGCCCGCGCTGGTGGAGGCGATCGCCTTGAAACCCAGATGCTGCAGCGCCTTGGCGCTGCCGATGTCGTAAGGGTTGGGCAGCACGAAGCATCCCGCCTCGTGCATCTTGCGGAATAGGGCGCGCTTGTCCGCTGTCGTGATCGGCATGATCTCTCCCCTTGAATTGTTTTGCTTGGTGAAGACAATAGCCACGCGCGCCGGACAGCGCCAGTGCGCCGCGTCAGGCGTCCACCTGGCGCAGGAACGTTCGCTCCTGGCTAAGGATGAACTTGTTCTCCTCGGCGAAGTTGAAATTGGCCATGCCCTCGCTGTCGGTCCGAAGCCGCGCGCGATAAGCCTCATAGGCCGCGAGATTCGTGAAGGAAATCAGGGCGAATGCGATGTTGTTGGTGCCCTCATGCGGCATCCAGTAACCGACGAGGTCGCCGCCGCATTTCGGGATGATGCTGAGCCAGCCCCTCGCATATTGCTCGAACATCGCGCGCTTGAAGGGATCGAGCTGGTAGCGGATGAAAACGGTGATCACGGGAACCTCCGGCGCTTCGAACGATTTGAAATGTAGCCGCTTGATCGACGCCAATGCTTCGGCTACCATCGAATAATGAAAGCAGGCCCCGATATCGCCATGGTCGCCTCGCTGGTCGGCGATCCCGCGCGCGCCAACATGCTGACCGCGCTGATGACCGGCCGCGCGCTGACCGCGACCGAGCTCGCACACCAGGCCGGCATCACGCCGCAGACCGCGAGTTCGCATCTGTCGAAACTCGAAGCCGGCGGGCTGCTCGAGCAGGAGAAGCAGGGCCGCCACCGCTATTATCGCCTCACCGATCCCGACGTCGCCGGCGTGCTCGAGGGCCTCGCCGGGCTTGCGGCGCGGGCCGGCCATATGAGGGTGCGCACCGGGCCGAAGGATCCGGCGCTGCGCCGCGCACGGGTTTGCTACGATCATCTCGCCGGCGATCTCGGCGTCCAGATGCTCGACAGCATGAAACGGCAAAAGCTGGTTCGCCAGTATCAGCACGACATCAAGCTGACCGCCGATGGCGCGAGCTTCATGGCGAACGCGCTGCAGATCGACGCGGCGAAACTCGCCCATCCGCGCCGCCCGGTGTGCAAGGCCTGCCTCGACTGGAGCGAGCGGCGCCATCATCTCGCCGGCACCCTTGGTGCTGCCCTGATGACGCGCTTCACCGAGCTGAAATGGGCCGCGCGCGATCCCATCCCCGGCAGCCGTGTCGTCAATTTTTCCCGCCACGGCGAGAAGCGGTTCGCGGCGCTGTTCGGGAGTGGCGAAGATTAGGGACCGCACATTCCTGTATTATCGTCATGCCCGGCCTTGTGCCGGGCATCCACGTCTTTAGGTGATACCGCAGACAAGACGTGGATGGCCGGGTCAAGCCCGGCCATGACGACAATGTGTGCCTTGCTTCGGAGTCTTCGATGAATCCTCTGTCCGTCCTCGCGTCAGCCACCGTTCTCCTCGTCTTGCCGTCGATATCGGCGCATGCCGCTGAACCCGCAGCACGCGAACCCTATGGCATCGGCCTTGAAGGTTTTGCCTATCCCTACCCCGTCAGCATGCTGCCGCTCACCAACGACGGCGAGCAGGTGCGGATGGCCTATATGGACGTGGCACCGGCGCAGCCGAACGGCCGCGTCGTGGTGCTGCTGCACGGCCGCAATTTCCCGTCGAGCTACTGGGCGCCGGTGATCAAGACGCTCAATGACGCCGGCTATCGCGTGGTGGTGCCGGACCAGGTCGGTTTCGGGAAATCCTCAAAACCGTGGGGCGAGCTGCATTTCGACACGCTGGCGCGCAACACCATAGCCCTGCTCGATCATCTGCAGATCGCAAAGGCCGATATCATCGCGCATTCGCTGGGCGGCATGCTCGGCGTGCGCATCGCGCGCGCCTACCCCGATCGGGTCGGGCACCTCCTGCTCGCGGCCCCCATTGGGCTCGAGGACTACCGGTTCTATGTACCACCGACGCCAACCGAGAAAATCATCGAGAACGAAGACAAGTTGACCGCCGAGGGTTACCGCAAGCAACTCGAGAGCAATTATTCCCTAAAGCTGCCGCCCGACCAGGTCACGCCGTTCATCGATGCGCGCTTCAACATCAAGGGCAGTGCGGAAGATCCGCGCTGGCTGCGCGCGTTCGTCAGTTCCGCACAGATGATCTACCGCGAGCCGGTGGTGCACGAGATTCCGCTG
>JAQGKJ010000104.1 GCA_028290165.1 Bradyrhizobium sp.
GGCCTTGCCGCCATAATCCAGGACGTCGTCGACCAGCTGGAACGCGATGCCCAGATTCATGCCGACCGAGCGGCACGCGGTCTGCTCCGCCTTCGGCCGATTGGCGATGACGGGGCCAACCTCGCAGGCTGCGGCGAACAGCTCCGCGGTCTTGCCGCGGATCACGGCGAGATACTCGTCCTCGGTGGTGGCGGTGTTCTTCGCCGCGGCCAGCTGCATCACTTCGCCTTCGGCGATCGTTTCCGCGTCCGAGGAGAGGATGTCGAGCGCGCGCAGCGAACCGACTTCGACCATCATGCGAAAGGCCTGGCCGAGCAGGAAGTCGCCGACGAGAACGCTGGCCTCGTTGCCCCACAGCATCCGCGCCGACAGCTTGCCGCGGCGCATTCGCTTTCGTCGACCACGTCGTCGTGCAGCAGGGTGGCGGTGTGCATGAATTCGACGGACGCCGCGAGCTTGATATGGCCGTCGCCGGAATAGCCCGCGAGATGGGCCATTGCCAGCGTCAGCATCGGGCGCAGCCGTTTGCCCCCCGAGGAGATCAGGTGGTTGGCGACCTCCGGGATCATGGTGACTTCGGAGCCGGTACGCGACAAGATCGTGGCGTTGACGCGTTCCATATCGGCGGCGACCAGCCCGACCAGCTCGTCTATCGAAGCGCCGGAAGGGCTCTCGAAGGGTACAATAACCGCCACACGGGTCTCCACATTTGCCCAATTCGCTCTATCCTTCGGTACAATAGGAAGGGCGGGGGAACGCGGCAAGGGCAGGATACGGTTGACAGGGCTGGTGCAGCCATGGTGACGGTCGACAAAGGAGAGCCGAAATTGCGCGAATTGGTTCGGACCAACGATATTGTGCTGGTTTCAGCCATCGGCGCGCTGCTCGATGGCGCGAATATCCATCATCTCGTGCTGGATCAGAACATGAGCATTATCGAAGGCTCGCTCGGCGTGTTGCCGCGCCGGATTCTGGTCCATGAAGACGACCATCGCCAGGCGCGCCAGCTTCTTTCCGATGCAGGCCTCGCCCACGAACTGCGGACCGATGAGTGATCCTGGCGAGTTTACCGAGGACGCATTTCTCGGGGGGCAATTGCTTCTGCGGCAGCCTAAATCGGGTCACCGCGCCGGTCACGACGCCATGCTGCTGGCTGCGGCGACGCCGGCACGTTCAGGCGAACGCGTGGTCGATCTCGGCGCGGGTGTGGGCGCCGCAGGCCTCGCCGTCGCCAGGCGCGTGGCCGGAATCGAGCTTGTGCTGGTCGAGATCGATGCGGCGCTCGCGGCTCTCGCGCGCGGCAATGCCGCCTCGAATGGTATCGCGGCTCAAACCATCGTGCTCGACATTACCTCTGCCGCCGACGCCTTTGCCGCGGCCGGCCTTGTTCCCGACAGCGTCGACGTGGTGCTGATGAATCCGCCGTTCAACGATCCGTCGCGGCACCAGACATCACCGGACAGGGGACGCGAGATCGCTCATGTGGCCACGGGAACGACGCTCGAAAGCTGGGTTCATGCGGGCCGGCGGATGCTGCGATCGGGCGGCGTGCTCACCTTGATCTGGCGCGCCGACGGGCTTGCAGAGGTATTGGCGGCGCTCGGTCGCGGTTTCGGCGGCCTGACCATCCTGCCTGTTCACGGCGACGCGACGTCGCCTGCTATTCGTGTATTGGTGCGCGCCGTGAAGGGTGGAAAGGCGCCTGTTCGAATGCTTGCCGCGCTGATGCTCAATGATGAGTCAGCGGTGCCCAATAAACAGGTAGAGGACATCCTGGCCGGGAAGGAAATATTGCCGCTGGCGACACCCTGAGGCGACAGGCTCAAGCCTGAGCGGCTAGTGCGGAAGTGTTTCAGATCGCCGTTCTGGCGCTGAAGTGAAGCGTATCGCGGTCAAAAGTGTACCGATCAGCAGCAACAGCAGGTAGATTTTCATGTCGGTCCCCGCTGCAACGTGCAGCCCCACGCAGACCGCTATGCAAGCGGCGTTCCAGCTGATCAATGACAGGAGCGGGATAAAAAATGGTTAATTCGAGGTAACGGCATGATTGAAAAAACGGGTGATCGCGCGGGCTGGCCAAGCCTGGTCGACAGGTGGATGGAGTGGCTTCCGGCGCGGCTGCGGCGGGGAACACCCGTGGTGCCCGTGGTCCGGCTGTCGGGCGTCATCGGCGCGGTGACGCCGCTGCGGCCGGGGATGACATTGGCCGGCGTCGCCCGGTTGCTGGAGCGTGCCTTCGCGATGAAGAATGCCAGGGCGGTGGCGCTGATGGTCAATTCACCCGGCGGCTCGCCGGTGCAATCGCGCCAGATCTACCTGCGGATCCGGCAACTCGCCGCTGAAAAGAACCTGCCGGTGCTGGTGTTCGTCGAGGACGTCGCGGCCTCCGGCGGCTACATGATCGCCTGCGCGGGCGACGAGATTTTTTGCGACCCGTCGTCGATCCTGGGCTCGATCGGCGTGGTCGGCGGCTCCTTCGGGTTTCAGGAACTGATCAAGAAGATCGGCGTCGAAAGGCGGCTCTATACGGCGGGCGAGCACAAGGCGATGCTCGATCCGTTCCTGCCCGAAGACCCCGATGACGTGGCGCGCATCAAGGCGCTCCAGCGCGAGATCCACGCCATCTTCATTGCGCTGGTGAAGCAGAGCCGGGCAGGGAAGCTCAAGGGCGCCGATGACATTCTGTTTACCGGCGAATATTGGGCGGGCGAAACTTCCGTCTCGCTGGGCCTTGCCGATGCGATCGGCGACCTGCGCTCGACCTTGCGCGCCCGCTACGGCGATAAGGTGCTGACGCCGGTAATCGCGCCCGCGACGGGGCTGCTGTCCGGTCTTCTCGGCCGCAAATCGGCGGGCGCGGGAACGCTCGTCTCCCTGGAGGGATTTGCGGGCCTGCCGGACGAACTGATCTCCGCGCTGGAGACGCGGGCGATCTGGGCCAAATTCGGATTTTGAGAGCAGGGGCGGCCGCGCGATTGGGTCCCGACAACGTGATTGCGGGGCGGATCAGCATGCGCGACAATATGAGTCGGGGTGCGACGTATGAAGGATGAGGATCGACAGATGCCGCCGCTGATCGCATTTGCGGGCGCCCTGGGCGGGCTGGCCGTGGTCCGATGGGCTTACCGGACCGCCCAGCGGGTCAACAGGGAATTGGAGGAGGCTCGCCTGGCGAGGGTCGCCGAGGCGGCGCGGCCCAGCGATATTCCGACGCTGCGGCGGGATCCGCACACCGGCGCTTACCGCCCGAGCTGATGTCGCGGACAGATTTGCTGCCGAAACACGTGCTTTGAAACACTTGCTTTGAAAGCACTTGCGCCGGCCTCGGGATGGGGCATCACCCCTGAGAGCCGGCGCGCAAGCTTGTAGGTAGTTCGTTTTACCGGACGCCCCGGGGCCCCAATTGCTCACGATCCAGTCGAACCAGATCACGAACACGGGAGCGCCGATCTTCGAAAGACTAATTCTCTGAGCCGTCCGAAGTTCCGCCGTGATAGGCGCGTCAATCGCTAACGAGCCATTCTACCTAAGATCGGCTTTGCGAGGCTGGTTAGCGCCAGGTCACCTCGGAGTCCGCAATTGTTGCCGCTGGCGGCAGTTCGCCGCAAAACCCGCCCGCCATCGCCTTGATTCCCCGTGGCTGCGCCGATACGGTCCCGCGCGCCTGCAGCCCCCCAGCGAAACCTGATCTGACGATGGACCCACTTCCTCCGCACCTGCGCCCGGAACGCTCGTTCCAGGGACTGATCCTGGCGCTGCAGCGTTACTGGGCGGATTACGGCTGCGTGATCCTGCAGCCCTACGACATGGAAGTCGGCGCGGGCACCTTTCACCCGGCGACCACGCTGCGCGCGCTCGGTCCGAAACGCTGGAATGCGGCCTATGTGCAGCCGTCGCGGCGGCCCAAGGATGGCCGCTACGGGGAAAACCCCAACCGGCTGCAGCATTACTACCAGTTCCAGGTGATCTTGAAGCCGTCGCCGCCGGACATTCAGGAGCTCTACTTGAAATCCCTGGAAGCGATCGGCATCGATTCGCATCTCCATGACATCCGCTTTGTCGAGGACGATTGGGAAAGCCCGACGTTAGGGGCCTGGGGGCTCGGCTGGGAATGCTGGTGCGACGGCATGGAAGTGTCGCAATTCACCTATTTCCAGCAGGTCGCGGGCGTCGAATGCGCGCCGGTCGCGGGCGAGCTTACCTACGGGCTCGAGCGGCTTGCGATGTATGTGCAGGGCGTCGACCGCGTCTACGATCTCAATTTCAATGGCCGCGACGGCGCCGGGAAGGTCACCTATGGCGACGTGTTCCTGCAGGCCGAGCAGGAATATTCGCGGCACAATTTCGAATATTCCGACGCTGACATGCTGTTCAAGCAATTCGCCATGGCAGAAGAAGCCTGCAAGAAATATCTTGAGGCGGGTTGGAAAGACGGCGAGCGCGAGGCGCATTTGATGGCGCTGCCGGCCTACGACCAGTGCATCAAGGCGAGCCACGTCTTCAACCTGCTGGACGCCCGCGGCGTGATTTCGGTGACCGAGCGGCAAAGCTACATCATGCGCGTGCGCGAACTGGCAAAAGCCTGCGGCGAAGCCTGGGTGCATACCGAAGCGGGCGGGGCGGGTTGATTTAACCGGCGCTTCCCTGAGTTAGGTTCTTCCAATTCGACGACGCCTCTTCTCTCTTCCTCCTTTGCGGGGAGGGGTCCGGGGAGGGGAGTAAGAAAAATGCCCGATCTTCTCTTTGAACTTTTCTCCGAAGAAATCCCCGCGCGGATGCAGGCGAAGGCGGCCGAGGATCTGCGCCGCATGGTGACCGACAGGCTCGTTGCCGAGGGGCTGGTCTATGAAGGCGCTAGGGCGTTCGCGACGCCGCGCCGGCTGGCGCTGACAGTGCACGGTATTCCCGCGCGGCAGTCGGATCTGAAAGAAGAGCGCAGGGGACCGCGCGTCGGCGGCCCGGAGGCCGCGATCGCGGGCTTCTTGAAAGCCACCGGGCTTGCCTCGCTCGATGAAGCAAAAATCCAGCGCGATCCCAAGAAGGGCGATTTTTACGTCGCGCTGATCGAAAGGCCCGGCCGCGCTACGCTCGACGTGCTGGCCGACATCCTGCCGGTCATCATCCGAACCTTTCCGTGGCCGAAATCGATGCGCTGGGGCGAGCGCTCGGCGCGGCCGGGCGCGCTGCAATGGGTGCGGCCGCTGCATTCCATTGTCGCCACCTTCGGGATGGAAACCGAAGAACCTGACGTCGTGAAATTTGCGGTCGACGGCATCGCGGCCGGCCAGACCACCTACGGCCACCGCTTCATGGCGCCGGCGCCGATCTCCGTGCGCCGCTTCGAGGACTATCAGGCCAAACTGCGCGCGGCGAAGGTCGTGCTCGAGCCGCAGGGGCGCAAAGACAATATCCTGGCGGATGCCAGGCAGCTGGCGTTCGCGCAGGGCTTTGAACTGGTCGAGGACCAGGGCCTGCTCGATGAGGTTGCGGGACTTGTCGAGTGGCCGGTGGTGCTGATCGGATCGTTCGACAAGGAATTCTTGTCGATTCCGGACGAGGTGATCCGCGCCACGATCCGGAATAACCAAAAATGCTTTGTGGTCAACGACGCCAAAACCGCAAAACTGACCAACAAATTCATCCTCACCGGCAATATCGAGGCATCCGACGGCGGCAAGGCCATCGTCGCCGGCAACGAGCGCGTGATCCGCGCGCGGCTGAGTGACGCGAAGTTTTTCTATGAGACCGACCTGAAGACGAAGCTCGAAGACCGCTTGCCGAAGTTTGACCAGATCGTGTTTCACGAGAAGCTGGGGACGCAAGGGGAGCGCATCGAGCGGATCGAGCGGCTGGCCGCCGAGATCGCGCCACTGGTCGGCGCCGATGCCGAAAAGACAAAACGCGCCGCGCATCTGGCGAAAGCGGATTTGCTGACCGAAGTGGTCGGCGAATTCCCCGAGTTGCAGGGCCTGATGGGAAAATACTACGCGCTGGCGCAGGGCGAGGACGCTTCCGTCGCCGCGGCGAGCGAGGAGCACTACAAACCGCAGGGGCCGACCGATCGCGTGCCGACCGATCCGGTGTCGGTTGCGGTGGCGCTGGCCGACAAGATCGATACGCTGGTGGGATTTTGGGCCATCGACGAGAAGCCGACGGGGAGCAAGGACCCGTATGCGTTGCGGCGTGCGGCGCTTGGCGTGATTCGGACCGTGTTAGACAACAATCTAAGGATAAAATTGTCGAGTGTTTTGGTTAGCCCTGTTATGCGTGTGCTCGACAAGCATGTGCTTCACACAAATGCTGAGCAACACTCGACAATGCGTTCTCAGCTTTGGCAAGCGCCAGCCTCTCATGAAGCTGCATTGGCGATTCTCTCGAAGCTGTTGGATTATGGGGTGAACCCAAAATGGCTTGTCGAAGAAAAGCTGGCCAAGCCGATCCTCGAGCTTCTCTCTTTCTTCGCCGACCGTCTGAAAGTCCAGCTCCGCGAACAGGGTGCACGCCACGATCTCGTCGATGCCGTGTTCGCGCTGGAAGGCCAGGACGATCTGTTGATGGTGGTCCGCCGCGTTGAGGCGCTCGGCAAATTTCTCGATACCGATGACGGCAAGAATCTGCTCGCCGGGACCAAGCGCGCCGCGAACATTCTGCGCATCGAGGAGAAGAAGGACGGCAGGACCTTCGACGGCGCACCTGATGTTGCTTTGTATTCCCTCAACGAGGAAAAGGCGCTGGCGAACGCGATCGATCAGGTGAAGGCGGAAGCAAGTGCTGCCGTGGCAAGAGAAGATTTTGCAGCCGCCATGAGCGCGATGGCGAAATTGCGCCCGGCGGTCGATGCCTTCTTCGACAAGGTGAAAGTCAACGACGACGATCCACAAGTGCGCGAAAACCGGCTAAAACTCTTGAATGAAATCCGCGCCGCCACTCGGGCGGTCGCCGATTTTTCGAAGATCCAGGATTAAGGTTTGGCGTCATCCTGAGCGCGCGGCACCGCGCTTTTCGGGCACGATGCATCACATCTGAAATGTCCGGACACATCGAGAAATATTTACGCCACGTTAACCATGCTTTGAAATGGTCCGTTGCGGTAACGGTTCGTTAACCGTCGCCCAGCGGGGACGCAAATGACCTCGGTAAACACCGGCCTCAATCCCTATGCCCAACTAGGCTCCGCCTATGCTCGTGCCGCGGCGGTGCAGCCAACTCTGGCGAGCGTTCTGAGCGCAGTTGATTCCGGCAATCAGCCCGACACCAACGCCGCGACGAATCTGACGCTGTCGGACGCCGCCCGCGCGCGGCTCGCCAGCGCCTCGACGTCGAAGGATTTCACGGCCGTGACCGCCGACGCGCGCACCGCGCTCGACGGTCTCTATACCGCCGCCAAGGTCAAGGGACCGGTCGGTGCCGATGGCAACGCGACAATCGACCTGTCGTCGTTCGACCGCCGTTCGCTGTTTGCCATCGCGACCAACAATGGCGGCAAGTTCAGCCCCGACGAACAGAAAGTCGCCAACACCGAGCTTGGCAATCGCTTCAATGACGCCTTGCTGCCGGCCGCGGCGACGTCGAAACTGACGGGCGACTTCAGCTCGGTCTACAAGGCGGCGCTCGATTATCTCGATGGTGCCAGCGGCGAGGAGAAGGCGACGGCCACGTGGTCGGCGCAGCGCGCCGCGGTGCTAAAGGGCGTCCAGGCCACCCAGCAGAACCCCGCCACCGCGCCGACGGGCATTACCGACGATCCGGTCGCTGCCTATCTCGCGCAAAATGCCAATGGCGGCGGGACCAGCTCGACCGAAAATATTTCGACGGTCGCCAGGAATGTGCGCGCCACGCTTGACGCGCAGGCCAGGGCGGCCGCCGCGGTCGGAAAATCGGGACAACAAGCCGACCTCAGTTCGATCGACAACCGATCGCTGGCGGCGATCTCGCTCAATCAGGATGGCCTGTTCTCGAACCAGGAGGGTTTCGCCGCCAAGCAGGCGCTGGATGCGCGCAGCCGCGCCAGCATTCTTGCCGCGCTGAAACAGAGCCAAACCAGCGGCGACCCGACCCAGCTCAGCCTCGGCATTCTCAATACGTATTCCTCGATGAGCGCCGAAGAGCGCCAGGCCGTTAACTGGACGCCGGCTTTTCGCGATAGTGTGGTGGCGAGCTACCAATCGACCAGTCAGATCTTGTCGATGCTGAAAGGCGCGTAACGCACATAAGAAAGTCCGGTGAGAGGACCGGACGGGTCCGGGGCGCCCGCGGCATTCTCGCTTCGTCATACGCGGGCATAGCCGTCCGAAGGACGGCGTCGCTTCTGCTCGCCTATGACCCGGGCCTCCACGTCTTTCTCTTCCTGTGGGGCAAGACGCTGATGGCTGGGTCAAGCCTCACGGCGCAATCACGACTGTCTCTGGAATACGGGATTGCCCCGTCAAACCAGCCGATGACGGCTGCCGCTAAAACCTAATTTGTTGAACGGGATCAGTCTGCTTCTACCTGTCCAGTCCCGTCTGCAAAAATATTTCGGTTCTCATTTCACCCAAATCACCACTAAAACTCTCGACGTCTCGTCCCACAGAGGGGCGGCTCGCGATCGTCACGGACGCGGGGCGGGATGCGGTGGACGCGGCAGCGTTTGGCACGCAACGTGATCGCAGGGCGGGTTCAAGCCCGTGAGCGATTAACGGCGCGCAGACGAACGGCGCTGAAGCGGACGGCGAAGTCGTGTGGTCCTGACGCCCCGGCGCTGGCGTCAAGTTGGCGGAGGTTTTGTCGGCCCGACCGGACAGTGACAAAACACCTTAATCCGCCGGCGACGGTGACAACAAGCCGATCACCGGGGAGAGCACGAAGGAAACCGTTAAAACCATTGCGCGGGGAATGCCGGGCGAAACCGGCGTGACCGTGGTGACTACACTCGTGTGCTTTCTACATTGCACACGAGGCTGCGGACGCGCCGAGCGTCCGGCATTCCCTGCGCCCTTTGTTTATCGGGGGCGGATCTCGAGGGTAAAACTCGCGCGGGCGCGCGGCGAGATCGCGGCGGTGTGCCTGAATTTTAGCGCCGTCATTGCGAGGAGCGAAGCGACGAAGCAATCCAGGGTGACTATGCCGCGCTATGGATTGCTTCGCTTCGCTCGCAATGACAGAATCAACCGATATTCCCCGTCATTCCGGGGCGTGCGTAGCACGAGCCCGGAATCTCGAGATTCCGGGTTCATCGCAGCGCGACGTCCCGGAA
>JAQGKJ010000118.1 GCA_028290165.1 Bradyrhizobium sp.
TTCCACCTTTCGGCCTGCGGTTGGGCTTGATCGCGCCCAATGGTGACCCACTCACACGCCTCGCCACCGTCTTATCTACCAACCGAAGCGCGCGGAGTGTGGCGTCCAAGGACACTCGCCCTCGGCGATCTTTCCTTAAGGAAGGATCCCCGGCGATGGCTGCGAACAGCCAGCGATGACGGCTTTTGCCTAGATGCTTGCGAGCGGGTTCATAACCTCTCTCACCTTGACTGAGAGCGGTCGTTCACGGTTTCGAAATGTGAGATTTTGTGGCTTTGCGCCCATTTAGGAAATTTACTTGGTCATCTGAAAGCCGGCTCTTCACAAGAAACGGCTTGTCGAGAAGGCAATGGTCAGGGATCCTCCACGCGGTTTTCGACCGAAGAATAGTGTCGGACCGTCCGTGAGGCTTTAGGGTAAGCCCGAACAACTCGAAGCCATTCGCGATTGCCACGACCGCCTCGGGTGCTTGCCAAACGGCAGAAAAAATAGACCCCCCAAACTCTCTTTTCCCGACACTGCCAGCTAAAATCGCTCCTGCCGCGATGAGGTGGGCAACGTCATGAAACTCAGCCCACAGTCGCCGCAGATGGCCGCGGCTGTGTCCTTCGTGCTCGTAGTCGCACAGATCGATGGCCTTCGCGATACTTGGTCCGCGACGAGGCTGAAGGCGAGGATCTTTAGACATATCCACGATGCGAAGGAAAACGTCGGCTACCGGCGCCCATTTTTCCAAGATCGTCGATAGTTCTGTCGCGATGGCCTTAAAAGCTGGCTCAGATATCGCTTTCAGGCCGCCAAATTGCTCAAATATTTGCGCGGGTTCTATACCTCTTTGATTGAGCGAGCGCGCGCTCAGGGATGCCATCCAACTGTTGCGTTTTCCCTCGTCGTTGGGCCAAGCCAGATAGGCAACCAAGCAAGGTGATACTTTACGAGGAACGCGAAGAGCACCTTGGAGCCGTGACACATAGATGCCGACCGCGAAATCCAGGGCGTCGGGGATATTTAGGCTAGGAAGATTCATCACCCGCATAACGTCCGACCCTAAATTACCTTGGGACCACTCTCATATGGAATGAGAGTGATGGGCAATCCCGTAGGACCTCAATACCCTTCGACAGCTCTCCGGTTAATCAACTGGACGGATCGCTGGGTAGTTACAGCGTGCACGAACCGTCCTCACTGCTCCTATTAGCGAAAACCTCGGGTCGGAATGTCCCGCCTTGCCATTATCCCCGCCGGCTCATGGCCACGCCGAATGTCGGCTGCGCACGCTGCCGGCTATTGTGGAGAGCCGTCTGTTGAGGCTTTCTTAAAGCGCGTCGGAACGGAGTATCCTGCTCCCGTTGTCGACCAGGGGCGCCGCAGACTATGGCTAAAGGACCAGCTCGATTGGGCCATCAACCCACCTTCGCCTTCCGGTCCCGTGGCGGACGTCGCGCAGGATCTGTGAATGTGAAACGCGCCCTGCCCCGCTTCGTAATCGCCAAAACCCTAAAAAACGGGTCGAAAGCCTTCTATTGGACCCTTCCGAGCTATTACCGGAAGCTCGGCTGCAACCTGCATAAGGACCATGAGACTTCACTCGGCAGCGATTATGAAACCGCCTGCGGCGAATACGGCAAGGCCGGGGCTCTTAATGGGGTTGTTCGACGAATGGGACCGGCGGCGACTGGGTGGTGCCGAAAGTCCGATCGCCGAGCGCCTAGCGCCGTTCGGTACCGTCGATTGGCTGTTCAGGACCTATAAGGCTAGCAACGACTGGGCGGCCAAAGTTTCCGCGCGCACCGCACCGGACCACGAGCTGACGATGAAGCTCCTATGCGATATCAGGACCAAAAAGGGCGACCGAATCGGCGACCGCTTTGTTCGCGGTATCACGCCCGTGTCTGCCGATAAGCTTTACGCCATCGTCCGGGACACGCCGTCCCGCAAGGGTAAAACCTCCCGTCCCCGAACGGCAGCCAAGGTAGTGGCCATCGCGCGTCACGCCTGGAAGGTAGTGCACCGCCTTCATCCGAACCTGTTTGATGACAAGGTTCCCAACCCCTGGATCGGCGTGGCCCTTAAGCGCCGACAGATGGCAACCAAACCGGCGGCAACCCGCGAGGAAGTCTATACGTTCGCTTGGGGCGCTATGGAGGCCGGTCATCCCGATGCAGCCGCAGCCGCAATCATCTGCTTTGAATGGCTCCAGCGCCCGGAAAACGTGCTGGCGGGCTATGTCCGGTGGGGTGATTACCGCGGGCCTCAGGCGCAGACCGCTATCCGGATCGAACATCACAAGACCGGCGCCATGGTATTGCACCCGCTTGAGGAGGTCGTGCGTGGCGAACGGGTGCTGTTTTATGCCGAGGCCGAGGAAATACTCAGCAAGGTGCCGCAGCTCGGCCTTGGCGTCGTGATGCGGCAACGGGCTGGTGGGCCGACAAAGTGGGACATCATGTCGATGGGCCGGCTGGTGCGAAACCTGCGGGGCGCAATCGGTCTACCGGACACGTTCACGCTGGACGCCTGCCGGCATGGCGGAATGACTGAACTTGAGGAAGCGGAGCTGACCGACGGTCAAGGCCGCGCTCTGTCCGCGCACCGCTCTAAAGCCTATGAGGGTTACGCCAAGAGGACCGAAAAGCGGGCGCTTGCGGCGACGCGGAAACGACACGCGCACCGACTTGCAATCGAAGCCCAGCAAGAGCCTTCAAACTCGGTCAATTCTGAAAAGGACGAGAAGTCACTTCAAATCAAGGGGTGAAAAGCCTGGGAAACCGGTAGATTTTTCAGAACGCTTCCTAGAAACTATTCAGTTTTCTGTCTGCTTTGCAGACCGTTGCGTAACCACTCCGCCACGTGGCCCCATGAGGCGAACTCATATACGCCCTCCCCTCGATAGGCAACCAAGGGCCTGATCAGGCCCTTTTTCGGCGACGGTAATCGCGCTTGGGCCTCCGTTTCGGCACAAGCCCGGGCAGCACGCGCTGCGCCTCGCGATATCTGGCCAGCATTTGCTCAAAACTCTTGTGCAGCGTCTCCGCGATATCCGGCCGCTTTTCGAGGCTACCAAGCAGCATCGCCGCCGCCTCGATGGTTGACAGGCCGTCGCGGCGCGGCTCGCGGCGGAGTTTGCCGTAACGAGACGGATGGGCCGGGCCGAGGATGATGCGCCGGCATTTCAGCATCCAGGCATTGCGCCACCACAGCGCCTTGGCCTGGCTCCACGTGCCGTCGAGCAGCACGATGCCTTCGATATCCTTCAGGATGGCACGCTGGTTGTCCTCGATTTCGCCCTTGCGGTTGATGGCGACGATATCGCGGTCGGTGTCCAAGTCCGCAACTTTCGCCGAACCGAGATAGAGCACCGCCCAGCGCGAAGGATCGGCGACCGGCCGTCCCAGCGCCTTGGACAGGCTCGGCCATGACAATCCGATTTTGAGCACCGCATTCTTGAAATGCAGTGCGGTCAGCCGCGCCGTGCCGAGCGCCCTGTCCTGCTCCTGCGGATGTTGCAGGATCAACAGCGAAATCCGGTTCTCGATCGGGGTAATGCTGTCGCAAACGCACAGCGGCAAGGGCTTTTGGCAGTGCGGGCAGTCCGGAATCGCTTCCGCCGCGGCGGCGCCGGTTGCAGGCTCGGATTGTTTTGACATCCGCCCGCTATACGCTGCGCGGCGGCCTGCTTCAACCACTCAAACCCGGCCTATTCCGCGGGCGCTGCGACCGCGGCGGGCTCCGATCGCCGCCGCAGCCGGTCGATCAAGAGATAGATCACCGGCGTCGTCTACAGCGTCAGGATCTGCGACACGAACAAGCCGCCGATGATGGTGATGCCGAGCGGCCGGCGCAATTCGGTGCCGGGGCCGGTCGCAATCACCAGCGGAATGCCCGCGAACAGCGCGGCCATCGTCGTCATTAGAATCGGCCTGAAGCGGGCGCTGCAGGCCTCGAAGATCGCATCCGCCGATGACAGGCCGCGGTGACGCTCCGCGTCCAGCGCGAAATCCACGATCATGATGCCGTTCTTCTTGACGATGCCGATCAGGAGGATGATTCCGACGAAGGCGATGATCGTCAGCGGCGTATTGGTGATCTGCAGCGCCAGCAGGGCGCCGAGCCCGGCAGAAGGCAGCGTGGAAATGATGGTCAGGGGGTGGGCAAGGCTCTCGTAGAGCACCCCCAGCACGATATACATCGCCACCAGCGCGCCGAGGATCAAGAGCGGCTGCCGCCCGGTGGACTTGTTGAAATCGCCGGCGTTGCCCTCGAAACTACCGCGAATCCCCTCGGGCATATGCAGTTCCTCGACCGCGCGTTGGATGTTGGTCGTGGCGATCTCGAGCGGCACGTCGGGCAACAGATTGAACGACACCGTCGTCGACGGAAACGACTGCGAGTGAAGCACGGCAAGCGCCGATAGGCCGCGCTGGTAATGAACGACGGTGGACAGCGGCACCTGTACGCCGTTGGCGCCGGCGACGAAGATATGTTCGAGATTGGAGGGATCGCTCTGGAATTTCGGGTCGATCTCCAGCACCACCATGTACTGGTTGCGCTGGGTATAGACGATCGAGATCTGCCGCTGCGAGAATGCGTTGTTGAGTGCGTTGTCGATGTCCTGCACGCGAACCCCGAGGCTTGATGCCTTTTGCCGGTCGATCGACAGCGTCAGTTGCAGACCCCCGGGATCGCGGTCGCTGGAAATGTCGGTGATGCCTTCGATCGTTTCCATGCGCTTGCCGACGATCGGCGCCCATTTCTGCAACAGATCGAGGTCGGTGCTGGTCAGCGTATATTGATAGTCGGAATCGCTCTGCCGCCCTCCGGCGCGAATATCCTGCGCCGCGAACATGAACAGCTTGATTCCCGCGACATGAAAAAGATTTCTGCGAAGGCGATCGATGACCAGCGTCGTGCTCAAGCCGCCCCGCTCGGCGGGCGGTTTGAGGGTGATGAACATGACACCGCGATTGGAGCCGGCACCGCCCGGCCCCCCGCCTCCGCCAAGCACCGATCCGATCCCGGCGACGGCCGGATCGGCCATCACGATGTCGGCGAGTTGCTGCTGAAGTCCCAGCATCGACTGAAACGAGATGTCGGCGGACGCGCGCGTCGCACCGATCACAAAGCCGGAATCATCGGTCGGGAAGAAACCCTTCGGGGTCTTGATATAGAGCGTCACCGTTAGCGCAATGGTTGCGAAAAACACCAGCAGCGTCAAAAACGGAAAGTCCAGCACGACATGCAGCGTGCGCGCGTAGAACGCCACCATGCGCGACAATATGCCCTCGACGAGGCGGTCGAACCAGGTCGCGTCAGCGGAAGTCGCCTGCTTGATGTAATGGGCGCAAATCATCGGCGTGATCGTGAGCGAAACCACCGTGGAAACCACGATGGCAAATGTCAGGGTCAGGGAAAATTCCCGCAACAGCCGGCCGACGATCCCGTCCATGAAAATCAACGGGGTGAATGCGGCAACCAGCGACAGGCTGATCGACAGCACCGTGAAGCCGATTTGCCTGGCCCCCTCGAGCGCCGCCCGATAGGGCCGCATGCCATGCTCCAGGTTGCGGTACATGTTCTCGATCATGACGATGGCGTCGTCGACCACGAAGCCGACGGAAATCGCCAGCGCCATCAGCGACAGATTGTCGATAGAGAAACC
>JAQGKJ010000142.1 GCA_028290165.1 Bradyrhizobium sp.
GCACCCAGCAGCATGCCGATCTCTGAATAATCCAATCCCAGATCCCGCATCAGCATGTTCGCGGCCGACCCGACCGATTGAAACTGGAATCCGGTGGCCGCACGTGCCGCGAACAGGACCGCAAGGATCATCCATCTTCGGCCCGGCATCCGCACGCCTCCGCGCTAATCCGAATGCTCGCCGCTGACCAACCCAACGCTCAGGACATTCGAGAACTCCGACAGCTCTTCCTCGGACACTTCGTGAAGCGTCATGCGAAGTTGCATGATCGCCAGATCGATCAGGTGTCCGGCAAAGGAAGCTCCCCTGGAAACGACGATGTTGCGTTGCTCCATCAGCACCGGAATGACGTTGCGCAGACGGCGGGTGCTGAGTTCATCCATAACGATGCCCTTTGGGGCTTCGCGGCGAAGTCGCGACCAGCCAATGACGCGTGGTGACGGTGTCGGCAAATAGTTCGATCGTTTTCGTCGTCAGGTTATGGACGGCCTGTGAATCCGTGTTGTGCCGGCCGCGGCTCACCGAGGCATCGCTCAGGAACGTAATATTGTGGCCGCGATGGGCGGCATCGATTGCGGTTGCGAGACAGGTCTCTTCGGCGACAAGGCCCGCAATGGCGAAACTTCCGATCCGCGAAACCACATCCTCGAACAGCCGATTGGTGTAGCAGGATGGCTGCGGCCGTTCGAACACCATATCGGATCGTTTTGGTTCAAACCCTGAAATCCATGCCGATTGTGCCGACCTTTCGATCAATCCAGGATTGTCTCCCTGTCGCGTGAACGCGATAGGAAGCCCCAGATTTCGCGCATGCCGGATCGCGGACATGCAATTTTCCAATGACCGCCCGAGGTCCGACGCGCGGTCTTTCGCCAATTCATCATAGTTTTTCTGTTGCAGGTCGATCATGACGAGCAGCCGGCTGTTCGATGCCCCGACATAGGTCCGCAAGTCGATGACGGAACTCATTGTGACCAACCGGCGCTTGGGGAAATGGGAGTGCCTCGGCCAGCGGACAATTCAAGGATGCCGGGGACTTCCCATTGTCCCTCCGGGCGGATCAGCACGTACGGGTCGTCACCGAGGGTTATGCATTGAGGATGCTTCTCGGTCTCGAGTTGGACTTCGACATAATCGTAGTCTGAAAACGCGAATTCGCGGGCGCCCGGCATGCGCGTAAACCCGCGCTGTTCCCAGAAATTGACCAATCGCTTCTGCGAGTGGGCGTACAGAACGCGGTAGCCTTTTTTCCGGCAGAGTTCGATCGCCGCGTCTACCATCTGGCCCGCCAAGCCGACGTTTCGGCTTTCACCGCGAACCGCCAATCGTTCAAGCTTGGCAAAATCGGCAAAGTAACGGATCCGCATGCAGCCGACCGGCTCGCGTCCTTTATGGCAAATGAGATGGGTTGCAGAAAAATCGTTGCCGTCGAACTCTTCTTCGAACGGACAATGCTGCTCGCCCATGTAGACAGCGCTGCGGATCGCAATCACCCGTGCCATCTCTTCCATCGACCGAACCACGCGAATAGTTATGGAATCCTGTCGAGGGGCTTTGGCCGGCGCCTCGTGCGAACGATCGAGCATCTGCAGATGTGGGGCGATCACTCCGTCGTAACGTGCGCCGGGGCAAAATCCGAGCGGCTCCACCAGCCGGCGCCCTTCCTTGGTAACTGTCCGCGAGTAAATGTTGACACCCTGGTAAAGCGGCGACGAATATTTCTGCAGCACCAGCGGGATCGCGGCGGCGATCGCACCCTTGGCATGAATGGCCCAGACATAGATTCCCGCGGGTCGCTCCGATTGCCGGGCAACGAAAGAAATATCGGGATTGCGCGTATCGAGACGGCCATCGACCAGGCGGCGGGTGCCTTCGTGGGTCAGGGGCAGCACCGCAAGAAAGCCTTCACCCTTGGGCGAGGCGATGTCGAAATGATCCCGCCGCGCGATGGCCCAGAACGTGTCCGGGTTGTGATTGGCCACCGCCTGCACGATTTCATTGGAAGTCAGTCCGGGGAGGTCCTGTCGTGCCGCGTCCATTAAGGAGGCGATTCCGGCAGCATCGACCGTGAAAATCACGGTGCGCCTTGCCATCTGCATCATCGTCATTTTATCGAGCGATCGGGTCGGCCCTGATGCGGCGTTTCTCCTTGTGGCTTTCCGAACGAAATCGAGGTCAAGCGCGGTCATCAATCGTTCTCTTGGGTTGTGGATTCGGTTGGTTTCTGCCAAGAATAGAAGGCGACAAACGGGGCTATTTGTATGCACTCACCTGAGCGCAGGGGTGCGCACCAGCGTGCACACCCTACTGGACGCATCGCCGACTGGGATTCCGTCCGGATTTTTCTGGAGGTGGCCCGAATTGGCAGCTTCCGAGCCGCTGCCGTCGAGCTAAATGCGTCCGCAAATTACTTGCGCAAGCGGATTTTGCAGCTGGAAAGCGCTTACAAGACCACGTTGATAACCCGGCACGTCGACGGCATCAGGTTGACGCCCGAAGGGACGCAGGTTCTCGAAGCCGCCAAGCGGATGGAGGAGGCCTCGTTCGGGCTCGATCGTGCGTTGAGCCGATCGACACCGGCATTGAACGGCGAGGTCCGCTTTGCCATCACTGAAGGGTTGGGGACGTTTTGGGTAGCGCCTCGTTTGATCGAATTCCAGCGAGCCTATCCCGGCCTGCTGGTCGATCTGAAATGTGAAATGCGTTCGGCGGATGTGCTTCGTCTCGAAGCCGATGTCGCCGTGCAGCTCGAGGAGCCCGACAAGCCCGATCTGATAAGGATCAAGATCGGACGCCTCCACAGCATGCCTTTCGTCAGCCCCTCCTATGTCGAGATTTACGGCATGCCAAAGGACGCGGACGACATCCGCCAAAATCACCGGATCGTCATTCAGGACGCCGACCAAACTCAAACGCAGCAGCTGTACGACAAGTATGCCGGCCGCGAGCAGCTCGGTTTTGTCGCGATGCGCAACAATGTGAGCAGCGCGCATGTCTGGGCGGTTGCCAAAGGCGCCGGCATCGGCTGGTTGCCAACCTATGTTCCCGCAGTGGCCGGGCCTTTGATTCCGATCGATCTCGATATCAAGTTTCAGTTCGATATCTGGTTGACCTATCATCCCGACGCGAAGCGGATCCCGCGCGTCAAACAATTGATCGAGTGGACCATCCAAGCCTTTGACGGCCGCAAATTTCCCTGGTTTCGGGACGAATTCGTTCACCCCAACGATCTGCAGAAATCCTACAAGGGCGAACCGCTGGTAAATCTATTCGCTGGGTTCATGAAAGAATCCCGGACGAAAATCAGCTGATCGCACAGGCAAGACGAAGCAATGAACAACGCGAATGACGGACATATCGACCAGCTTGTAAGGGCAAGATGGCTGGCGATCGGGCTTTCGCAAACCGACCTTGCCGAAGTGCTCGATGCTGCGTTCAGGCAAACGCGCAAGGACGGCAACGGGTCGAATGGAGCTGACGCCGGCCGCCTGATGCAGGTCGCCGAAGCGCTCGATATCCCGCTGGATTTATTCCGCAGTGAAGCCGTCAAGACCGCGGAGGAAGAAACCGATCTCTCGTCAGGCGAGGCCGCCATGTCGCTGCAGTCGCTGTTCGAATTGCGGCTGCTGCGGGCGTTTCACGAATTGAGGGATCAGCGTACCAAGCGAATGCTGGTTCATCTCGCCGAGCAGATCGTCAAGCGTCAGGCTAACCGGCGCTGAGACGCCGGCTAGCCGGACGCGACCGACCCCGGCAGTGCCGTTCCGGCGTCGCCGGCTCATTTCACGCCGTCGCAACCGTTCACGCTGCGAGCGATGTCCGCGCGGTGGACTTCAGCCGCACCGGCTTTCCGCCCGGCGGATTCCTCGGCGAAGGATCGAGGCTGGATAGTGCCTCGAGGATCTCGTCGATGGAAACCATCCGCTCCGCTCCGGGGATGGCGCGCAGCGACGGGCACGACGTCACCGCTGCCGCATCGGACGCCCAGGAAGCCAGGATCGCCCGTTTCTCGGCCAGCGACAGCGTGGTGTCGGCCAGCACATCCCGGGGATGATCGAATACCGAACCGGGATGCAAAATGGCGTTCAAATCGTACACATTTTCATCAAAGCTGCGGTCTAGATTCGTCATGTTGTCCTCCTCTGCTCCTTTCGTTTTGGGACGCAAAACCACTTAGAAAAACGGCAACCGACTTCAAGACCTCGCTCAAGAAATTTTCGGCGATCCGTTAATTGGTCGTACAGCCAGGGGCGTCGCCTGCCGGACCGCGATCGGTAGTGGTCTGTTTCCTGCGGTCGTCGCCACACATCCGGGCCTCCGGGGCGGACCGCCGCCGCGGAGGCCCCGCGCGTGTTGTTGCGGCGCGACGAGAAGATCGCGCATGGTCGCGATGCATCCCACGCCATTGATAGGCGGCAAGAATCCGTGTCTGTGAGGCCGGCCGGGTCGAACTTCCGGCCCGGTGGCTGACGCCACGGGGCGGGCCGCGGCGTTATTGAACCCGGGCCAAGAACTGCCTCATGTCTGCTTCCGACCAAACCTCCGGTGCCGCTACCCCCGGCAACTGGCTCGCCAACCAGCCCTATCTGCTGCTTTCCATTACCGCGCGGTGCTGGGCCGGCAACGCCATCGTCGGCCGCCTCGCCGCCGGGCGCATCCCGCCGGTGACACTGTCGTTCCTGCGCTGGTCGATCGCGTTTCTCATTATTCTTCCCTTCGCCTGGAAACATCTGGTGCGCGACTGGGAAGCGATCCGCAGTCAGCTCGGCACCATGGTCGTGCTCTCCATCACCGGCATCGCCGCCTTCAACACCCTGCAATACTGGGCGCTCGAACATACCCAGGCGCTCAACACGCTGCTGCTGCAGTCGGCCGGACCGCTGTTCGTCGCGGTATGGTCGCTGATCCTGCTCGGTATCCGGTTGTCGCTGGCGCAGGCCGGCGGGATCGTGCTGTCGCTGACCGGCGTGCTGGTGATCCTGCTGCACGGCGACCTGACGACGCTCAAGAATATCGAGTTCAACCGGGGCGACATCATCTTCACCGTGGCGCTGGCGATCTTCGGACTGTATTCGGTGCTGTCGCTGAAGCGCCCCAAAATTCACGGCCTGTCGTTTGTCGGCTTCACCTTCGGCTGCGGCGCGGCGTGCCTGATACCGCTGTGGATCTGGGAACTGCTTTCGCGTCCGGTGATGCAGCTGGATACGGCGAACCTGCTGAGCCTGTTTT
>JAQGKJ010000154.1 GCA_028290165.1 Bradyrhizobium sp.
ATCGTGGGCGTGCCCGTGCATCTGTTTTTGTTCGTGAAGGTGCGCGAGAACTGGGGCGACGATCCCGACCGTTACCGTGAAATGGGACTGGACTTCCCCAAGGAATAATCAAGGAATAGCCGGCATTGCGATGAACGTACCCAAGAATGTGCTGTGGTTTGAAGTGCTGCTCTATCTGTCGCTGGGGCTCGACGCGCTGTCGATCGCGTTCCAGGACCGGACGCCAAGCGTGGAGATGACGGAAACGACGGTCACGGTCGCAACCGTGATGGCCGCCTGCCTGATCCTGCTTCTAGTCTATTTCGTCTGGCTCGCAGCTCAGCGGCGCAAGAACTGGCCGCGCTGGGCGCTGGTCGTCTCGCTGGTACTTTCCGTGATCTCGCTGGTGCAGATGATCGGCGACAACGGCGTTGAACTAGACAGCGCGATCGAGATCATCTCCTGCGCCCTGACGGCCGCCGGGCTGTATCTCTCCTTCACCGGCGATGCCAAAGGCTGGTTCAACGGGTAGCCGCGCCCGGAAGGTAGGGGCAAAGGCGCGCTCTTTCGCGCCGTGCCCACCACAAGAGTTTCATGGCCGTTGTGAGTTGGCATGGTGGGCTCGCTTCGCTTAGCCCACCCCACATGCTAGACTTTGTCCCATGGAATGGACCGACGAAGGCATCGTGCTGGGAGTGCGGCGGCATGGCGAAAGTAGCGCCATCGTCGAACTGCTGACGCGCGGCCACGGCCGGCACCTCGGCCTGGTGCGCGGCGGGGCCGGCTCGCGGATGCGGCCCTTGCTGCAGCCCGGCAACAGCGTGCGTGCGGTGTGGCGGGCGCGGCTCGACGAGCATCTCGGCTATTATGTGATCGAGGGCACGAGGTTGCGCGCGGCGACCGTGCTGGCGTCCTCGCACGCGGTATATGGCGTCACCCATCTGGCCTCGCTGGCGCGGCTGTTGCCGGAGCGCGACCCGCATGAAGACATCTACGATATGCTGAACCGCACGCTGGATGATTTTGACGACGTCGGCGAAGCCGCGGCGCATCTGATCAAATTCGAACTGGCGATGCTGGCGGAACTCGGCTTCGGGCTCGATCTCGAAACCTGTGCTGCGACCGGGGAGACCACCGAGCTGGTTTATGTGTCGCCGAAATCCGGCGGCGCGATATCGCGGGCTGCCGGCGAGCCTTGGCGCGACCGGCTGTTACGGCTGCCGGCGTTTTTGCGTGAGGGCGAAGGCGGCCCTAACGGTTGGTCCGATCAGGACCTGCAGGACGGGTTTGCGCTGACAGGATTGTTTCTGCTGCGCCACGTGCTGGAGCCGCGCGGCCAGGGCCATTCCGATGCCCGCGACGGCTTTATCAGCGCGGTAACGAAACATCGGGCGAGGATTAGTTCGGCGTCGTGAAAAGCGCGCCCGATTTTCCCAGCGTATTCCCGTTGCTTTAGTGGATGGATCCCTTGGCCTCGCCGATGCCCTCGAGATCTGCTTTGAGTGTTTCCACGGCCTCTGAGAGGCGGTCGCGTCCGCAGACCTGGGCGATGACCGAGCCGATGACGTGAAAGACCATGGCGGCATCCTCGTCGAAAGCGTTGGGACCACGATCGTCGTAAGTCTCCTTAAGCGTCCTGAGGATTTGGATGGCAAGCGGCGGTAATTCATCAGTAACGTGCATAACGTGCTTCCGGTTCAAGATGGAGAAACTGCCGGACTTCCAATTCTTCCGCCCGGCAGCGGACGGCTTTCACGCGCATCGAGGCTTCGGTCAAGTTACCGAAATGTAAGAAAGGCCGGAAAAATAAAGGGCTTTCTCCCAGCGCGACGCTTGCGCGCACCTTTCTGAGGTGCCGTAAAATTGCTCGATATCAAGGTGTAAGTACGACCTCATGGCTAGTTTCAGCGAGCGTCAATCAATCAGAAAGGAATTTCGAATGCGCCAGACCATTGGAGCCGCCGCATTTGTGGCTATCGTGTTTGCTGCTGCGCCCGCCAGCGCTCGCGACTATCCCTACTGCCTGCAAGGTAGGGACTACGGCTATCCGGGCTTGTGTCACTTCACAAGCTATTGGCAATGCGAAGCCACGGCGTCCGGGACTTTTTCGTATTGTGGCATAAACCCGCGCTCTGCATATGCATGGCAGCCGGAACGTCGGCGTTCTTATCAGACATGGTAGGAACTTCGCTCCCGCCCGGGCACGGAACGGGTAAGCCACTATTTCAACAAGGCGCGGTCCTGCCGTCTATTGCCAGCGCCAGATCACATGGGGACGGCGTCTGGTTCCCGGCCCACGCCGGGACGCGCCAATGCCCTGATTCGCGCCTTGCCCGGGCAGCCGCCAGCGTTTAACTCGTCCGCATGGGAAAATCACTGATTCCTCCGGATCCGGCGGAAATTCGCGAGGTCATGCTGCGGGACGCGCTCGAAGAGCGCTATCTCGCTTACGCGCTCTCGACCATCATGCACCGGGCGCTGCCGGACGCCCGCGACGGGCTCAAGCCGGTCCATCGCCGCATCCTTTACGGCATGCGGCTGCTGCGGCTCGACCCCGGCACGCCGTTCAAGAAATCGGCAAAAATCGTCGGCGACGTGATGGGCTCGTTCCATCCGCATGGCGATCAATCGATCTACGACGCGCTGGTGCGGCTCGCCCAGGATTTCTCCTCGCGCTATCCGCTGGTCGACGGCCAGGGCAATTTCGGCAATATCGACGGCGATAGTCCGGCCGCCTACCGCTACACCGAAGCGCGCATGACCGAGGTCGCGCGGCTGCTTCTCGAAGGGATCGACGAGGACGGCGTCGAATTCCGCGCCAATTATGATGGCCAGTCGAAAGAGCCGGTCGTGCTTCCCGGCGGATTTCCAAACCTGCTCGCCAACGGCGCGCAGGGCATCGCCGTAGGCATGGCGACCTCGATCCCGCCGCACAACGCGGCCGAGCTGTGCGACGCGGCGCTGCATCTGATCGACAAGCCCAATGCAAAATCGCGCGCGCTGCTGAAATGGGTGAAGGGTCCGGATTTCCCGACCGGCGGTATCGTCGTCGATTCCAGGGAGGCGATTGCGGAGGCCTACACCACCGGGCGCGGCTCGTTCCGCACCCGCGCCAAATGGGTCCAGGAAGAGGGCGCGCGCGGCACCTGGGTGATCGTCATCACCGAGATTCCCTGGCTGGTGCAGAAGTCGCGACTGGTCGCGGCGATTGCCGAACTGCTCAACGACAAGAAGCTGCCGCTGGTCGGCGACGTCCGCGATGAATCGGCCGAAGACATCCGTCTGGTGATCGAGCCGAAGTCGCGTGCGGTCGATCCTGAACTCTTGATGGAATCGCTGTTCCGGCTGACCGAGCTGGAAAGCCGGATTCCGTTGAACCTCAACGTACTGGTGAAGGGCCGCATTCCAAAAGTGCTCGGCCTTGCCGAGTGCTTGCGCGAGTGGCTCGACCACCTGCGCGACGTATTCGTGCGCCGTACCAACTACCGCAAGGAACAGATCGAGCATCGGCTGGAAGTGCTTGGCGGTTATCTGATCGCGTATCTGAACATCGACAGGGTGATCAAGATCATCCGTGCCGAAGACGAGCCGAAGCCGGTGTTGATGAAGGCGTTCAAGCTCACGGAGATCCAGGTCGACGCCATCCTCAATATGCGCCTGCGTTCCCTGCGCAAGCTCGAGGAAATGGAAATCCGCACGGAGGAGAAGAACCTTCGCGGCGAATTGAAGGGCGTCAAGGCACTGCTCGGCTCCGAGGCCGAGCAGTGGTCCAAGGTCGGCGAGCAGGTGCGGAAAGTCCGCGATATTTTTGGGCCGAAGACGCCGCTGGGCAAGCGCCGCACGCATTTCGCGGATGCCCCCGAGCACGATCTCGCTGCGATCGAAGAGGCTTTTGTCGAGCGCGAGCCGGTCACCATCGTGGTCTCCGACAAGGGCTGGGTGCGCACGCTGAAGGGGCATGCCGACGATCTCTCGGGGTTGACGTTCAAGACCGACGATCAACTAGGCTCTGCGTTCTTCGCCGAGACTACCTCAAAACTGCTGCTGTTCGCGACCAACGGCAAATTCTATTCGCTCGACGTCGCAAAACTGCCGGGCGGCCGCGGCCACGGCGAGCCGATCCGGATGTTCATCGACATGGAGCAGGACGCCGCCATCGTGTCGCTGTTCGTCAACAAGGGCGGCCGCAAAGTCCTGATCGCGAGCCACGAGGGGCAGGGCTTTGTGGTCAACGAGGACGATTGCGTCGGCAACACCCGCAAGGGCAAGCAGGTGCTCAACGTCGAGATGCCCAACGAGGCCAAGGCGCTGACCGTGGTCGGCGAGGGCGCCGATCAGGTCGCCGTGATCGGCACCAATCACAAGATGGTCGTGTTCCCGCTGGCCGACGTGCCGGAAATGGCGCGTGGACGCGGCGTCC
>JAQGKJ010000313.1 GCA_028290165.1 Bradyrhizobium sp.
TTCGATCGCGCAATCGGTTCGCAATGTCAGGCTGGAGAATGTTGTACGTCCCCGCCGAACCGCAACACAAATGGCTCTCGGGTACATCTTTCACCACGAATCCGTTCTTGGAAAGCAATTCTTTCGGGGCGTGCGTGATTTTCTGTCCGTGCTGCAGCGAACAGGCTGCGTGATAGGCGATGACGAGATCGCTTTGCTGCTGCGCCGGCTGCAGATCGATGCCGCTCAGATACTCGGTAATATCCTTGGCCAGCGCCGATATCTTCGCGGCGGGGCCTGCGAATTGCGGATCCTCCCGCAGCATGAAACCATAGTCCTTGATCACCGTCCCGCAGCCCGATGTCGTCACCAGGATGGCATCGAGGCCATCCCGCTCGGCCTCCCTCGTCCAGACACCGATGTTGGCGCGCGCCCGCGCCAGCGCATCATCGTCGCGTCCGAGGTGATGGGTCAGCGCACCGCAACATTGCTCCTCCTTGACCAGCACGACCTCGACGCCGTGACGCGTCAGGAGGCTGATGGCGGCCTGATTGATGCGCGGTGCCAGTACCTGCTGGGCGCAGCCCTGCAGCAATGCGACACGTCCGCGCTTCTCGCCGATCGCCGGGAAAACGCTTCCGCCCGATGGTCCCGGTTTTGGCAGGCTGCCCGGCGAAAGCGCCAGCATCGCCTTGATTCGACGCAATAAAGTCGGCGATGCCGAGGCTGCTTTGGGGGTCGGCAGAAGGGCCGCCAGTGGCCGGGCAAGCCGCGCCAGGATCATGCTCCAGCGAAACAGGTCGGGCCGCGGCAGCACCCGGGCCAGGACCGCCCGCAACACCCGCTCGGTCAGCGGCCGGGAGTATTCTTTTTCAATCCGCACCCGTGCCTGATCGACCAGATGCATGTAGTTCACGCCCGACGGACAGGTGGTCATGCAGGCGAGGCAGGAGAGACAGCGGTCGATGTGCTTGACCACCTCCTGGGTCGGCGGCCGATCCTTCTCCAGCATCTCCTTGATCAGGTAGATGCGGCCGCGCGGGCTATCGAGTTCGTCGCCGAGCAGCACGTAGGTCGGACAGGTCGCGGTGCAGAACCCGCAATGCACGCAAGCGCGCAAGATCTTGTCGGCTTCCGCGATGTCGGGATCGGCGAGCTGGGCCAGGCTGAATTCGGTCTTCATGCCGCGGGTCCTCGTGTCATCCGGCCGCGATTGAGGATGCGTTTCGGATCGAAGCTGTGGCGGACGCGCTCGCTCAGCGCGGCAATGCCGTCCGGCTGTGGATGAAACACGTCGACATTGCGGCGTAGGTCTTCGGACGCGCGCAACAGCATGGCGTGGCCGGAGGCCTCGTTGACGCGCGCACGCACGAGGGCCGCCTGAGCGTCCGGCCTGGGAGGCAGCGCCGCCCAGATCAGGCCGCCGCCCCAGTCGTAGATCACATCGCCCCCTGCGTCGCGCGATAGCCGCTCGCCGAGCGCGCCGCCCGAGGCCGGCGGACAGACGATCCGCCATACCGGCCACGCGCCGAGCGCGCCATTGGCGGCGAATGGCTGGACGTCGCGAACCGAACTCCAGGCCGCCGCGGAGGCGGCATCCTCGACCATCTCCGCCGCCCCGAAGGGCGCGAGAAGCTCGCCGAGCGCGGCCGCGCGATGGGCGACGGAGGCCGTAATGCCCTCCAGCCGCAGCAAGGTGACCGCCGTGCGCGGCGATCCGAGTTCGGCAAGGCCGCTTCCTCCCGCCCAAAGCGCCGAATTCGGCACATGAGCCGCGCCGGACACATCAAACGGCGAGCCAAGCGCCGCCGTCATCGCCCGGTTCGCACTGACATCACCCAGCCCCCGCAGCACCAACGTCGTTTCGCTCTCGGGCCGCGGCATCACCTTCAGCGTCACCTCCGTCATGACCGCGAGCGTGCCCCAGGATCCCGCCAAGAGCTTGCAGAGGTCGTATCCGGTGACGTTCTTCACCACCCGGCCGCCGGCCTTGAAGCTGTCGCCGAAGCCGGACACCGCGTGGGCCCCCAACAGATGGTCGCGCGCGCCACCGGCCTTGATGCGGCGCGGACCTGCGAGGCCGGCGCCGATCATGCCGCCGATGGTTCCCGCAGGCGGCGTCCCCAGAAGCCACGAGGTGTCGATGGGATCGAACGCGAACTGCTGATTTTTGGAGTCGATCAGCGAGAGCACGTCGGCGAGTGGCGCGCCGGCCTGCACCGTGAGGACAAGCTCGTTCGGTTCATAGGACGTCACCGCATTCAGCGCCGACAGATCGAGCAGCGCATTGGTCGCCATCGGCTGGCCGACCCGCCGCTTACTGCCATGGCCGATGATCTCCAGCGGCTGCTCGCTGGCAATCGCCGCGCGCACCGCCTCTTCGACATCCCTCGCGTCACGTATTTTCAGGCTTTCCACCAGAACCTCGCATTCAACTGTCCAGCGGTCCCTCTCCCCTTGCGGGGGAGGGCTAGGCAGGGGGTTAAGCCGCAAATACCGAACTCGCGGCGCCCCCCCACCCCAACCCTCGCCCAACGCAAGTCGGGCCTGCCCGACATGCGTAAGATGAAAATGCGCAACCGGGGTAGACCCCGGTGGCGGTGGGGAGGGAGCAGACTGTGCTGCGCGGAGATGCTGGCGTTTCTCATTCGCCTAGAACCGCGGCAGATCAGGAAAGGCGAGCTTGCCGCCGTGGACGTGCAC
>JAQGKJ010000314.1 GCA_028290165.1 Bradyrhizobium sp.
GATGGAAGCCGTCATGGTCCCGGAACGCGAACCTTGATCGCGAGAATCCGGCATGCGCGAAGTGCCTACCCGCAAAATGGCTGCCGCTGAAATGCGCGCCTCCTCTCATGCCGCTGAAGTGTGCGCCGCCGCCTCCCCAGCCGCCGCCGTGCATGCCGCCGCCGTGCATTCCTCCTCCCATCCCGCCGCCGTGCATTCCTCCTCCCATCCCGCCGCCGTGCCCGCCACCACCGCCACCGCCATGGCCGCCACCGCCGCCACCGCCGCGAGCGAGCGCCGGCGACGCAAGGGCAAGCGCGGTACTGAGCGCGCCTGCGATTAGGCAACTAAGGACCCTGTTGTTCATCCCAATCTCCTGCGTGTTGTTTGCTGCGACGGAGACCGTCGCAGGAAGAAAGACCATCAACAGACCCAAATGATCCGATGCTTTCAAATGACAAATGCGACAGTTTCTGACGCTGAAGTTAGTTTGCATCGCTCGGCGAGGGGCCGCGTCATTCAGGAAGGCTCACGCAGGTGAGCCGATCGCTCAGACGGATTTTCGCATCAAGGGTTGGCCGGCACGGATCCGTCCAGATTCCACGACGTTCTCGCAAAACTCGAAATGGTCGGGCGCGAGCACGATGATCGTCGATCCGTGCTCGAACCAGCCGAGCTCGTCACCCTTGCGGACGCGGACATCGCACGGAAACACGACGGGCCCTTTGATCTGGGCATTGAGCAAGACATCGAGAAAATGCAGCCGGATGCTCGCCACAAGAATAGCTGCGACCGGCACCAGCGTCAGGGCTTCGCCGGTTTCAAGCCGCGTGCGGATAACCGCGCGTTCGTTCTTGCAAAACAGTTTTTCGATACGCTTCAGCGCGATCGGGTTGACGTTCCAGGTATCGCCGCTGATGAAGGTGACCTGCCCGATGTGGCAGTCGTGCGGAGCGTGGAAACGGTGATACATGCTGGATGTCAGCCGCAAAGTGACAAAACGTCCGTTGCGGTGCGCGTCCACGAGCGCGGGATCGCCGAGCAGGTCGAGCAGCGAATAGGGAGCGCCCTTGATCTGCAACAGCTCGGTGTCGGCGATGGCGCCGAAAGCGCCGATGATGGCGTCGCACGGACTGACCACGATCGACGGGTCCGGGTCGGGCGGACGCAGGCCCGGGCGAAGCTCGCGGGTGAAGCAATCGTGCAGGCTCTTGAAGGTGCTCTTGCGCGCCTCGGTGAGATCGAGGTCGGAAAACAGCCGCCAGCAGGCGATCGAGAGATCCCGGATCAGCGGATTTTCGATCTTGCTGAACCAGCCCATGAACCGGGTCAGGGCCGCCCGCGGGACGCGGTTGGTCAGGAGGAAGTTCAGGTCTTCCTGCTGGGTAAAGGTCGCAATGAGGCTTTTGACTGTCATGAATCTGTCAGGAGGACTGGTTAGCGCTTGTCGTCATGGATTCGCCGCTTCCGATTCTGTCTCTCGCCGCCGGCGTGGTCGCCGCGACGGCAGTGGCCGCTCCCAAGGTTAAAGCGAGACTGGCGCTGTCGCGCGCCAAGCACCGCTCGCTGACCGGGCATTCCAAGATGTCGCGCATGGTGGCGCGGCTGATCCCGTTCTACGAATTCGACAGCAACCATTTTTTCAGTTCCGACGGCGCGTCGGCCGATGTGGCTACGCAGCGGCACGATGGTTTCTTCCGGCTCGCAGCGCTCTACAAGGACCGCTTCGCCCGCAGCCGGCAAATGACCTCGGAGGCCGCGGGCCAGATTTCCGACCTGCAATTCACGCAAGCCTACCGCGTGCCGTTTCAATATAGCCGGCTGGTCCGCGAGCATCTGGGCGCCGGCAGCTTCATGCAGGCCTCGGCCGGCGTCACGCTGACCGACCTCGACGGCAATGTGTTCTACGATCTCGCCGGCTCGTACGGCGTCAATATTTTCGGCAACGACTTTTACAAGGAATGCATTGCCAGCGCCGAGAAGCGCGCCCACGCGCTTGGCCCGGTGCTCGGCTTCTATCATCCCGTCGTCGCCGACAATGTCCGAAGGCTCGCCGAGATTTCCGGGCTTGACGAAGTCTCGTTCCACATGTCCGGCACCGAAGCGGTGATGCAGGCGGTGCGGCTCGCCCGCTATCACACGCGCCGCTCGCATCTGGTTCGTTTTGCCGGCGCCTATCACGGCTGGTGGGGCGACGTGCAGCCCGGCGTCGGCAACCCGATTTCGCCGCACGAAACTTATACGCTCGCCGACATGTCGGAGCGGACGCTGCGCGTCCTGAAGACGCGGCGCGATATCGCCTGCGTCCTGGTCAATCCGCTGCAGGCGCTTCACCCCAACGCCAACGCGCCGGCCGATTCCGCGCTGGTCGACAGCTCGCGCAAAGGCCAGTTCGATCGCGCCGCCTATGGCGAATGGCTCAAAGCGCTGCGGCAGGTCTGCACCGAGCGCAATATCGTTTTGATCTTCGACGAAGTCTTCGTCGGCTTCCGCCTCGCCGCCGGCGGCGCGCAGGAATATTTCGGCGTCCGCGCCGACATGGTGACCTACGGCAAAAGCCTCGCCGGCGGACTCCCGGTCGGCGCGCTGTGCGGGCGCAAGGAGCTGATGCGCCGCTTCCGCGAAGACCGTCCCGTCGATGTCTGCTTCGCCCGCGGCACCTTCAATTCGCACCCTTACGTCATGACGGCGATGGACGAATTCTTGAGCCGGCTCGCCAGTCCCAATTTTCGTTCGGTCTATAACGGGCTCGACGAAACCTGGAACGGGCGCGCGGCGCAGCTGAACGACGCCCTCGCCGCGCAAGATCTGCCGGTCCGCGTCGCCAATTTGTCCTCGATCTGGATGGTGCATTACACCGAACCATCCCGCTACAATTGGATGCTGCAATACTACCTGCGGGCCGAAGGGCTCGCGCTGAGCTGGGTCGGCACCGGCCGGCTGATTTTCAGCCTGAACTACACCGATGCGGATTTCGCCGAGGTGGCGAAACGCTTTGTGGCCGCGGCCGAGAAGATGCAGCAGGACGGCTGGTGGTGGCGCGACGCTTCGATGACCAACAAGACCATCCGCCGGCAGATTCTGAAAGAGATGATCGGCAGCGCCTTTTCGCGCTGATCGGGTGTTTCTCTCCGTCATGCCCGGGCATAGCCGTCCGAAGGACAGCGACGCTTCCGCTCGCCTATGTCCCGGGCATCCACGTCTTTGCGGCCCGACAGCCAGAAGGACGTGGATGGCCGGGACAAGCCCGGCCATGACGAGTTTCACTATTCGAGGTGGGATGCTCAGGCGTGCTGCTCTTCAAGCCCGTCGTGCTCGATGAGATCATGGCCCGGATCGATCAGCTCGCCCTTCAGCAGGAACAGCGGCGCCTTGTGATAGAGTTTGAAATCGTTGAAGGGATCGGTCAGGATCTTGGTCATCCACACCAGACCGGTCTCGACATCGCGGATGAAGAACAGGTGCACGGTGCGGAACAATAATCCGCCGGCGCCCACCGCCAGCCAGACCTTGGCAACCTCACGCATGAAATCGGCCGGCGAGGCCCAGGGCGTGAAGAGGCCGAACAGGGTCGGATCGAAGTACAAGACCACCGGGGAGGCCGCCCAGATCGTCATCAGCACGACCTTGCGCCGCAAATTGTAGCCGACCTTGATCTCTTCCTTGTGCTCATGGGTAGCCTCATTGATGTGGTCGTAACCCCTGGGCTCAAAGAAGAAATGCCCGGCCTGGCGTGAGGTCATCGAGACCAGCCAGCCGATCAGCGCGGATGCCACCGGATCGAAAAACATCAAGGCATAGCCGACCATGAAGCTGACCGCGCTGACGAAGTGCAGGCTCTGGTTGATCCGGCTGTGGTGATAGTAGCGGTGATCGTCCCAGCGTTGGATGCGCAACTGCTCACGGAAGTTCTTGATCATGCTCTCCCCCAAAAAATCAGGTTGATTCGTTTTACAAGGATTCGATGTACGCGATATGACATCGTCAAAATGTCACATGACGCGACGCGATGACGTAGCCACGCGAACCTCAGCCGCCTTGGTCAGGCGGCAACCGCCATTTCAGTTTTGCGGATACGGACCAGCGAGAAATGGCCGAGCGGTGGGACCAGGCGGCGCTCCACCAATTCCATGCCACGCGCGGCCGCCAGCCATTGCGCATAGCGCGACCAGGCGAACTCAGCGGTCCGGAAGCCGAGCGGGCGAACCAACGGCTGCAGCCGCTGCTCGATGAAGCGCCGCACGCCGGCATCCGCGCTGACCCTGGTCAGGATAATCAGTTCACCGCCCGCCCGCAGCACGCGGGCGAACTCGTCGAGCGCCGCTTCCGGGTTAGGCACCGCGGTCACGACATATTGCGCCATCACCACGTCGAACGAATTGTCGGGAAATTCGAGTTTTTCCGCGTCCATCACCGCGAGGCCCTCGACATTCTTCAGGCCGAGCTCGTCGACGCGCTTCTTCGCCTTCTTCAGCATGGCCTCGGAAATATCGGTGCCGAAGATGCGAAGATGCGGAGCATATTGCGGCAACGAGATTCCGGTGCCGACACCAACCTCGAGCACGCGACCGCCAATCCTGTTGGTCGCCGCAATAGCCGCCTGCCGGCCTTTGCTGAACACACCGCCAAAAACGAGGTCGTAAACCGGCGCCCAGCGGTCGTAGGCGTGCTCGACCGTCGCGCGGTCGAAGTCCAGCTGCGTTGTTCCGTCAAGCTTGATGATTTCTGCCATGATGATTCTCGCTCGCTATTTTTCTAATGATCCAACTAGCCTCTGCTCCAACTAGCCTTGCACAGCGCCTCGCGCGGCCAGCCGGCGGGTGGGCCGCAGCGAACGGCTCGGCTGCAACGCGCTCAGATTGCCGATGAACTGCCTGGCGCTGTTTTCCCAGGAACGCTCGAGCGCAAAACTGCGGCAGGTCTCGCGCGAGATGCTCAGCGCCCGGATGCAGGCGCTGCGCAGGTCCGTATCCAGCGCGCCGACCGGATGATCGGCGATCACGTCGAGCGGGCCTGTCACCGGAAACGCGGCTACGGGGGTGCCGCACGCCAGCGCTTCGAGCTGGACGACGCCAAAAGTGTCGGTGAGGCTCGGGAAAACAAAGACATCCGCAGCCGCCAGATGCGAGGTCAGATCCTTGCCGGTTTTTTCGCCCAAGAACCTGACCTTGGGATAGCCGCCCTCCAGTATCGCGCGCTGCGGTCCATCCCCGATCACAACTTTGGAGCCGGGCAGGTCCAGCGCGAGAAACGCCTCGAGGTTTTTTTCAACCGCGACCCGGCCCATGGTCAAAAAGATGGGTCTCGGCAAATCGAGCTCAGCGGGTTCGTCAGGCCTGAAAAGATCGGTGTCGACGCCACGCGTCCAGGTGCCAAGCTTTCTAAAGCCTCGCGCGGCAAGTTCTTGCCGGAGCGAGGCGGTCGCGACCATGGTCATGGCGGCCGCCGCATGAAAATGCCGCAGCACCGCGTAGCTGACGGCGGCCGGAATGATCGAGCGGACCGCGATATATTCCGGAAAGCGGGTCGTATAAGACGTCGTGAAGGCCAGCCCGTGGCGGCGGCAATAGGCCCGCACCGCCCATCCGATCGGCCCCTCCGTCGCAATATGAATGGCCTCCGGCGAAGCCGCCTCGATCCGGCGGGCAATCTCACGACGGTTCGGCCAGGCCACTCGCAAGCTTGGATAGGTCGGGACCGCCATCGACGGAAAACCGTCCGGGGTCAGAAAGTCGACTTCGGCGCCAAGCGCCGATGCGCTGTGCGCCAGGGAAGTTAACGTGCGAACCACGCCGTTGACCTGCGGATGCCAGGCGTCGGTCGCAATCAATATCCGCATGGACGGGCGCCTTAAGAGCCATTGATTCTCAAGTACCGACGTTCGGCTATGGATATTTCAGGCGTGTGACGTCATGGACGCGCGAGGCGACCTTTTTTCGGTCCTTTCGAGGTTTTTCGTCCCGCACGACACGGTGACGAAACATTTCCTTACCGCGATGAAACCATTTTGCGACTTCGGCGCAAACGTTTTGAAACCCCCGCCCTGTACTGATCGCTCCCAACAAGGCGCCGAAACGGCGCCAGGGCGCGCGAACAGACTTAAAGACAGGGGACCGACAATGCTCAATCTGGACGCATTCAAGCGCAATTCCCGCCGGGCCGCTGCCTTCAGCGCGCTGGCGATCGGCGCAATTTCATTTTCCTGCGTATTTTCAGGCTCCGCCGCGGCTGCGCCGCTGGAGCTGTTTCCCTTCGTCATGACGCCGCCGGTGCAATCGGCGCCGCCGGTCCAGGCCGCTCCTTCCGAAGATGAAGGCACCGTGACAGCGCTGCCGGCGCGGTTGAAGCGCCAGATCGTCAGCTACGCCACCCGCGAAGCGCCCGGCACCATCATCATCGATACTCCCAACACCTATCTCTATTATGTGCTCGGCGGCGGCAAGGCGATCCGCTACGGCATCGGCGTCGGCCGCGACGGTTTTACCTGGTCCGGCGTGCAATCAATCACCGAGAAGGCTGAGTGGCCGGATTGGACCCCGCCGCCGGAAATGATCGCGCGCCAGCCCTATCTGCCGCGCCAGATGGCCGGCGGCCCCGGCAATCCGCTCGGCGCGCGCGCGATGTATCTCGGCGGCACGGTGTATCGCATTCACGGCACCAATGCGCCGGGCACCATCGGCACCCATGTTTCGTCCGGCTGCATCCGCCTCACCAACGAAGACGTCACCGACCTCTATTCGCGGGTCAATGTCGGCAACAAGGTGATCGTGCTGCCGATGGACCGCCGAGCCGACTATACCTCCGGCAAGCGGGGCTGATCAGCCAGCGCTGCCCGGACAATCTCACGGCAAGGATGACGCGGTTTCCGCGCCATTTTTGTTTCTGGCTGGCAACAAATCGGGTACCCGCCTGCCCGGGGACCCTGCGCAACATCGTCTCGCATTATTGACCGGGCTTGCCGCCCTTCCGCCACTCTGGCGCCCCAAGCACCGGCCCTGTAGACTCCCCATTGAACGAGTCCGGGGGGACGATGCGTCTGGCGGTGAGCCTCAGAACAATCCTGCTCGCGATCGCAGTGGTCGTGGGGTCTTTTTTTGTCAGCCTGAAGACCATGGACTGGCTGTCGCCACGCGGCACCGTCGGCGCTCCCGTGCTGGTCGAATTGCCGCCGCTGCCGCCGGCGCCGCGCAGCTCCAGCATCATTGCGCCGGTGGCGATCGCGCTGACCGCCATTCGCGACGCCGCCGAACGCGGCGCGCCGCGCAATTTCGAAGGCAAGGCCGACAATCCGGTGTCGCAGATCCTGCAGGACGCCGACATCGGCTGGACCGCGTCGCGCGGGCCGATCGCGGCGACCGGCGCCCAGGATGTGCTGTCGCTGGCAACGCCTTTGACCGGAAAGCTGAACGTCACTGGCTCGCTGACCTCGACGGCGACCGGCGCGGTCGGCGACGCGCTCGGCGGCCTGCT
>JAQGKJ010000170.1 GCA_028290165.1 Bradyrhizobium sp.
CCAAACCCGTTTCGGCATTGGTTTTTCGGCAAGGCAGGCAACGGTTTATCGCGGGGTGGAGCAGCCCGGTAGCTCGTCAGGCTCATAACCTGAAGGTCATAGGTTCAAATCCTATCCCCGCAACCAGACCTTGATAGCGATATCAGTGAAGAGCCCGCCTTTGGCGGGCTTTTTCATGGGTCTCGGGTCACGGTAATTAAGTAGGTGACAGGGCTCCCGTGCGAAAGTGCAGTCCGGGCTCCGGAACGGCAACCCTCATTCATAAGTTGGAGCGCGAGCTGATTGATGTGATGCTGTGGACAAGCGTTTCGTGTCGGACCGCATCTCAGAAACTAGCCAGTCCACAAAGATTCGCACGGTGCGGCGCGACCGGTCGTGTTGCCGATATTCCACGAAGTAAGCACCTGCACTGATGGGCTTGACTTTGAAGGGAATGGTCAGCCTGGAAGCCGACGGCGCGTCCCAAATAAGGGGATCGATGCCCAGCATCACACCGCGGCCGGCCACCGCGGCTTCAAGCGCGGCCGGGATCGTATCGAACGACAGGTTAGATCGCGGCTTGATATGTCCATTTCCTGTCGCGTCCAGCCATCGCGACCAACCGGCGGAGCGCGGCGAGATATGAATCAGGGTCGCCCGCTTTAAGTCGGTCGGGTCCGAGAGTCGGCCGGCAATGGACTGAGCACAGAGGGGCACGGCGCGCAGATCGAGCAGCTTTCGGGAGTTGAGGCCCGGGGTTGGTCTTGGCACATTGCGAATGGCGACATCCACCTTGCTGGTCCGGAAATCGATGACCTCGTTACTCGTGTCAAACTCGATCGCGATCTCAATTCCGGCCTTGGCACAAACCGCCTCAAAGCGTCCCAGCCGAGGGATGAGCCACACGCTTGCAAAGAGCGGTAGAGTGCTGACGCGCAAAACGGAATCCCGGGCGTTGCCCCGGGCCAAGCTGGCCGCCGCGGCGATGGCATCGAATCCGCCTCGCAGCCCTTCGAACAGGGTTCGCCCCAGCGGCGTAAGATCGACCCGGCGGGGCGATCGGACAAACACGGCGGCGCCAATCCAGTCTTCGAGCGCTTTGACTTGGTGGCTTATCGCTGAGGCCGTGACGCCGAGCTCTTCGGCCCCCTCGCGCAGACTCTCGCGGCGGGCGGCTGCGACGAATGCGCGTAGCGTATTGAGGGGAGGCATCGCCTTTGGGTCCATGGCCATAGTTGAGCACGGCTCAACTATAAAGAAAAGTTCTCATGCGCCGCCAGCAGGCGAAACGCCCTAGTATCGAGCAACGCGCGGTAGTCCGAATCCGAAATCAATCACCGCAAATCAATGGAGTTGCTCATGAAGCGCCTTCTTGGAGTTCTTGCCTTTGCTGTTGCGGTGTTGGCGGTCAGTGCCGATGCCATGGCCTCTCAAGCCGTCAATTCCGAAAAGCTAATCGCTGTTATGGTTGTCGTGAAAACCCCGCCGGGAATAACGCGGTCTGCGATCGATGAAGGTTTTGTGAAAGCAGTCCCAACCTACCAGAAGATCCCCGGACTGATCCGCAAGTATTTCACCGTCAATGATGATGGGTTTGGCGGCATGTATCTGTGGAAGAGCCGTGCTGCAGCTGAGGCCTGGTTTACGCCGGAGTTCGTTGCCAAATCGAAGGCACGGTACGGGACCGAGCCGCAAATCATTTATTTCGACACGCCGATTCAACTCGACAACAGCCCGTCGGCGTCCGGCGGCTAGTCTGATCCGGGAGTGATCGTCGGTGAAACAGTTGATGTTTGTCGAGCCGGACGATTTGAATGGCATGACGTGCCAGCGCCGAAAATCCGGGCCGATACGGATGTGGTCGTCAGGCCGATTTGCGTTGCTCGTTGCGATCTAGATTTTCACATCGCGCGGCGTCGTCAACTACCACGCGTCGTTCGGCCGCGTTGCAGTTCGATACCATCGTATTGGCGATCGGCGGAGATGCGGCACTTGGCTTCGCGCGGTTCGCTCCACCGCTCCGAACGGTGTTCTGACGAGTGTCACGATCTTCCTCGAGCCGGCCAGCGAAATTCCGCTGACCCGAGTCCGCTACCCGCTTCGCGCGTAGATCTCATAGAACGTGATCACGATCTCGAACGCGATCAGGATCACCACGATGAGCTCCAGCCGCAGCGAGCGCTTGGTATCGACGATGTCGGCCAGCGTGGTGGCGGTGTCGGCAATGACCGTGAGCTTGATGTTCAGGGTCTCGACGCGTTCGCTGAGCTCATATTCGTCCTGCAGGCGGGCATAGAGCCGCTCGAGATCGGGGCGGTCCCACAGCACGTCCGGCTTCTCCCCGACCGCAACCCGGCCTGACACGCGATGCTGGACCAGCAAGGCGTTGCCCAGCAGCTTGAGAAGATCGGTTCGGTTTCTTGAGGTCTTGCCGAAATTGGCAAGTTCGCGGGCGAACGGCTCGATGGTGTCGAATACGTTGGCGACCTCCCGTTCGTCGCGCCCGAGCACGACGCTCTTGGCCAGGGCGTCGGCGACCAGCAGCAGCCTTTCCAGCGAGAACTCCCGCACCAGGATGGGCCCGCCGACCGGGATCGGTTCTTCGCCTTCCTTTTCGATTTGTATTTTCGCCCATTCCTCTTCGGGAGGCGTGATCCGGCCGAAGATGCGCACCTGCAACCGCCCGAGAAAATCGGCTTCCTCCTCGGGCGACAGGCCAATGAAGACCACGACGCCGTAGCGAAACACGACGACCAGTCCGCTTGAGCCGGCGCGGACCGCCAGTGGCGCATTCGATACGATCTGGCCTTCGAAGCGGGCCGTGTTGATGCGGTCGCCGAGTTGAAGGGCGTGCGCGGTCAGTTGCGGGGTACTCGGAACTGAATTCGCCATGCGCTACAGCTATCAGACTACGAAGGATTTTCGATGACGCTTGTCAGGCCAGGGGAGGGCGGTCAGTGACGGTGCGGCGGGTGCTCCCTGAAAACGCTTTGTTCTCGCGGGCTATTTATCCAATATGCGTATTCAAAACGCCACCCGAACTTGCTGCAGAAGGCATCGGGTCTATTTCAACGATCTCAAATTCAGGTCGGCCATGAGCGCGCCCGCAGACGGCGACACCTTCTATCGCGGCATTCCGGTCTTTCGCGGCTTTACGAGCCTGATGGATCCGGCGCTGTATTCGCCGTTGCCCGACGATTGGAGCGTCGGTGTCGCCGATGTCGTCGGATCCACCCAGGCGATCGCGCAGGCGCGGTACAAGGCCGTCAACATGGCCGGCGCCGCGGTCATCGCGGCGGTCACCAATGCGCTGGAAGGGCGCGAGTTTCCGTTCGTCTTCGGTGGCGACGGCGCAAGCTTCGCGGTGTCGCCGCAAGACGCCGGGCGCGCCCGCGACGCGCTGGCGGCGACGGCTGCATGGGTCAAGGACGATCTCGATCTGGTGATGCGGGTGGCGCTGGTGCCGGTTGCCGCCATCCGCGCGCAGGGCCTGGACGTCCGCGTCGCCCGGTTCGGGCCGTCGCCGAATTTGTCCTATGCGATGTTCTCCGGCGGCGGGCTGGGTTGGTCCGAGGCCGCGATGAAGCGAGGTGAGTTCGCGGTGCCGGCCGCGCCATCGGGCACACAGCCGGACCTCAGCGGACTTTCCTGCCGATTCGAGGAAATACCCTCGGCGCGCGGCGTCATCCTGTCGGTGCTGGTGGCGCCGGCGCGCGAGGCCGATCCGGCCGCCTTCCGCGGGCTGATCGAAGACGTCATTGCGCTGGTCGAGCGCAGTCCGGATGCGGGGCGGCCGGTGCCGCCGGGCGGCCCGCCGCTGCGATGGCCGCCGGCCGGCGTC
>JAQGKJ010000185.1 GCA_028290165.1 Bradyrhizobium sp.
GAAATTCCACTTCTTGCCCTTGCCCAGCGCAAACACGTCGCGGAACAGCTTCTTGGTCTTGGTGCGGTTGAGGAAGTGCTCCTGGTCGGGGGCGCGCTCATAGGCATAGCCCGGCGACATTGAAACGCCGACACCGAGCTCGGTCGTGAAATCGAGGAACTTGGCGATGTCTTCCGCCGCATGCCCGTCGAAGATCGTGGCGTTGACGTTGACCGTGAAGCCCCGCGCCTTGGCGGCCTTGATCGCCGAGATCGCGCGATCGAACACACCCTTCTGCGACACCGCCTTGTCGTGGTGCTCTTTCAGGCCGTCGAGATGCACCGAGAAAAACAGGTAGGGCGACGGTTTGAACAGGTCGAGCTTCTTTTCCAGCAGCAGCGCATTGGTGCACAGCGACACGAATTTCTTGCGTGCCACGAGGCCCCGCACGATCTCGCCGATTTCCTTGTGGATCAGCGGTTCGCCGCCGGGGATCGCCACCATCGGTGCGCCGCATTCGTCGGCCGCATCCCAGCATTCCTGCGCCGACATGCGGCGGTTGAGGATCGCGTCGGGGTAGTCGATCTTGCCGCAGCCGACGCAGGCGAGATTGCAGCGAAACAAAGGCTCGAGCATCAGCACCAGCGGATAGCGCTTTCGGCCAAGCAATTTCTGCTTGATCAGATATCCGCCGATGCGCAGTTCCTTGAAGAACGGTATTGCCATTACAAGTTTTCTTTCTCGACTCAGTAGAGAAGTGGATCAGACCGCCGCCAGTTCGGGCGGAAGCCGGAATTCGATATTTTCTTCCCTTCCGGGAAGGACCGACACCGCAACCGGCCCAATACGCCTGAGGGCCTCGATCACGTCATCGACAAGGACTTCCGGGGCCGAGGCGCCGGCAGTGATGCCGACGGCCTTGGCTCCCTTCAGCCAGTCCGGGTTCAGTTCGCTTCCGTCGGCAATGAGATAACTCGCGACCCCGGCTTCGGTGCCGATCTCGCGAAGCCTGTTCGAGTTGGAACTATTGGTGGCCCCCACCACCAAAATGACGTCCACGAGCTTGCTAAGGTCCCTTACCGCAGATTGGCGGTTCTGTGTGGCATAGCAGATATCCCGGATGTCCGGGCCTTGAATATCCGTAAAACGCTGCTGGAGGGCGGCGATAATGTCCTTGGTATCGTCGACGCTGAGCGTGGTCTGGGTGATATAGGCCACCGGTGTATCCGCCGGCATCGTCAAGGCCGCCACGTCGTCGACGTCCTGGACCAGGAGCACCGGGCCGGGAACCTGCCCCATGGTTCCCTCGACTTCGGGGTGCCCGGCGTGCCCGATCAGGATCAGCGCCCGGCCTTTCGACATATAGCGCTTGCCCTGGTTATGGACCTTGGTGACCAGCGGGCAGGTGGCATTGAGCACCGGCAGGCCGCGGGCCGCGGCTTCCTCCTCCACGCTCCTCGCCACGCCATGGGCGCTGAATACGGTGACGGCGTGCGGCGGCACTTCCGACAGGTCCTCGACGAAGATGGCGCCCTTGTTTTTCAGGCTTTCCACCACGTATTTGTTATGGACGATCTCGTGGCGCACATAGACCGGTGGGCCATATTTCTCGATTGCGCGTTCGACGATTTCGATTGCGCGCACGACCCCCGCACAAAATCCGCGGGGCTGCGCAAGATAAACTTCCATTGGACGCCCGTTACGCAAGTTGCACCAAACTCATTTCTGCATCTATCTGTGCGGTTTGGTGCAATATCCGCACCACGACCGGTTCCCGCACCCGTCGCTTCCCCAAGCCCATGGAGGCACAGAGCGTTGTGTCAAATAATGATCGGCTAGAAAAGACGGGATCACAACGCGACCAGCCAAAGGTGCAGGCGTCTGAACGGTAACATAATACAGTAAACTACGAATCGCGGCGAATAAAGTCCCCCAAGGCTCACTTGTTCGTCACTTTACCGCCGGTCTGTCCCGGCTATATCAGCCTCGGCGCAGTTCCGGCATCTTCTGCGCCCCCCGTCCGCGCCTTGCGGCAAAAATGCCCAAAAACAACAATAGGTCGCCCCGCAGAACTCCGGTAGATAGCGGGGCGTTTAGGCGAGCCATTAACATTAGAAAGAAAAGACGTGCTGACAAGTATTGTTGTAGCGATTGTTAGAGCTTGCACGCGGTTTGCCCTTTTCACAGTCCTGCTCGCGCTCACCCTCGGGGTGGCGGCGGGCTACTACACAGCCCAGCATTTTTCGATCAACACCGACATCAACACGCTGATTTCGCAAAAGCTGGATTGGCGCCAGCGCGACAATCAATTTGAAAAGGCATTCGACCGGGACCGAACGATCCTTGCCGTGGTCGAGGCCCCGACGCCGGAGCTGACCAGCGCGGCGAGCAGCGCGCTCGCACAGAAACTGTCAGTCGATACCAAGCATTTCGAGTCCGTCCAGCCGCTCGGCTCCGGAGATTTTTTCGAAAAGAACGGGCTGCTGTTCCTTCCCGTCGCGGAGGTCGGCAAGCTGACCGGCCAGTTCGAATCCGCAGCACCCCTGATCGAAATCATGGCCGGCGATCCCAGCATTCGCGGGCTGACCGGCGCGCTGGAAACGGGCCTCGCCGGCATCAAGCGCGGACAGATCAAGCTGGACAGCACCGAGCGGCCCTTCACGCTGATCTCCCAGACGGTCGAGCACGTGCTGAACACCGGCTCCGGAACCTTTTCCTGGCGCGAACTCGTCAGTGACAAGCCTTTGACCGATTCCGATCGCCGTGCCTTCATCGAATTCAAGCCGATCCTTGACTTCAACGCGCTCGAGCCGGGCAAGGAGGCGACCGATGCCATCCGCGAGGCGGCGCGCGATCTCAATCTCGCGGGCGAATATGGCGCGCGGGTCCGGCTGACCGGACCGGTCCCGATCGCCAACGAGGAATTCGCGACCGTTCAGGACGGCGCCATCGTCAACGGAATCGGCACCGTGCTCGTGGTGCTCCTCATTCTCTGGATGGCGCTGCACTCGCCGAAGATCATTTTCGCGGTCTTCGTCAATCTCTTTATCGGACTTTCCATCACCACCGCCGCCGGGCTCGCGATGGTGGGTTCGTTGAACCTGCTCTCGATCGCGTTCGCCGTCTTGTTCGTCGGACTGGGGGTGGACTTCGGCATCCAATACAGCGTCCGCTACCGGTCGGAGCGTTTCAAGGGCGACGATCTTAAAGCGGCGCTGGTGAAGGCGGCCGAACGTTCCGCGGTGCCGCTGTCACTGGCCGCGATGGCGACGGCGGCCGGATTCCTCTCGTTTCTGCCGACCGACTACAAAGGCATCTCGGAGCTCGGCGAGATCGCCGGCGTGGGCATGCTCGTCGCCTTTACGTCCAGCATCACCGTGCTGCCGGCGTTGTTGAAGCTGTTCAACCCGCCCGGAGAAATGGAGCCCGTCGGTTACGCGTTCCTCGCGCCGGTGGATCACTTCCTCGAAAAGCATCGCGTGGTCATCATCGTCGGCACCCTTGTGATCGCGATCGCAGGTCTGCCGCTGCTTTACTTCCTCAGGTTCGACTTCAACCCGATCAATTAGCGCAATCCCAAGGACGAATCGATCGCCACTTTTCTCGACCTGAGGAAGGATCCGAACACCGGCGCCAACGCCATCAATGTGATGACGAATTCGGACAGTGATGCGAGAAAGATCGCCGAGCGAATGGAAAAGCTGCCGGAAGTCCTCAGCGTCAGGTGGCTGGAGAGTTTTGTGCCCGAAGATCAGCCGGCAAAACTGAGGCTGATCGCCCAGGGCGCCAGGATCCTGACGCCGGCGCTCAATCCGGACTCGATTGATCCCGCGCCGTCGGATGCGGAGAATGTCGAGGCCTTGAAGGGATCGGTGGAGAGCCTGCGCAGGACCGCCGGCGATGCGAAGGGTCCGGGTGCCGTCGCATCGCGGCGGCTTGCCGATGCGCTGGCGAAGCTCGCAGATTCGAACCAGGCCACGCGCGACAAGGCGCAGGCCATTTTTGTCACGCCGTTGAAGACGGTACTCGACGAGCTCAAGAAATCGCTGCAGGCGCAGCCGGTCAGCCTGAAAACGCTGCCGCCCGATCTGGTGAATACGTGGAAGACCAAGGATGGTCTGCAGCGTGTCGAGGCGCTGCCGCGCGGCGACCCCAACGACAACGATACGCTGCGCAAATTTGCAAGCGCTGTCCTGGCCGCCGAGCCGAACGCGATCGGCGGACCGGTATCGATTCTCAAGTCGGGCGAAACCGTCGTAAAGGCCTTCATCCACGCCGGCTTTTGGGCGCTGGTCGTGATCAGCCTTCTGCTCTGGCTCGCGTTGCG